>NZ_JBFUFR010000014.1:0-133323 GCF_056403315.1 Roseateles sp. P2_H4
CCGCCGCGCCAGGCGGCCACGCCGACCACGCCGCCGGCGCAGGCCGCTGCTGCCGTGCCGGTGCCTGCACCCGCACCCGAGCCCAAGCTCTTCGACCGCACCGCCGGCGACACGCGCTATGTCGGCCAGTTCGTCCGCAATGACGACGACACCGTCAGCGGCACCGGCCGCGTCGAATGGAAGAACGGCGATGTCTACGAAGGCCCGTTGCTGCGCAGCCAGCGCCAGGGCGTCGGCGAGATCCGCTGGGCCGGCGGCCAACGCTACAGGGGAGACTGGGTGACCGACCGCGCCACCGGCAAGGGCGTCATGAGCTTCGCCAACGGCAACCTGTACGAGGGCACGCTGGTGGACGGCCAGCCCGAAGGCGAAGGCAAGCTCACCTATGCCTCCGGCGACGTCTACACCGGCCAGATCCGCCAGGGCCTGCCGCATGGCCGCGGCAGCTATGCCTGGATCAGCGGCCAGCGCTTCGAGGGCGACTGGGTCAACGACAAGCCCCAGGGCCAGGGCAAGATGCGCTTCGCCAACGGCAACCAGTACGAGGGCCAGATGGCGGCCGGCCTGCCCCAGGGCAGCGGCCGCATGGTCTTTCCCAACGGCGACGTCTACGAAGGCCAGTTCGAGGCCGGCAAGGCCCACGGCCAGGGCAAATATGCCTGGAAGAGCGGCGAACGCTACGACGGCGCGTGGGCGCGCGGCCTCAAGCACGGCCAGGGCGTCTTCCACTGGCCCAGCGGCGACCGCTGGGAGGGTGTGTTCAAGGATGACGAACGCACCGACGACGGTGTCGTCGTCCGCAAAGGCAGCTGACTGAAGGCTGGCTCCGCTACGCTCACCCCATCTAATTTTTGGAGCTCCACGATGAAAGCCCTGCTCACCGCCCTCGTCACCGCCATCGCCATCGCCGCCCCGGCCGCCGAGGCCCGCGTGGCCCCGCACCACAAGACCAGCCAGGTCAGCAGCGGCGTGCACGCCAAGACCGCCGCCAAGAAGACCGCCAAGGCCAAGCACAAGAAGGCCGCCAAGAAGGGCCACAAGAAGTCGGCCTGATCACGGCCTGACGACGCGCGCGCCGGGAGGGCGCGCGCCACCTCCGCCCGAGGCGAGCCTTTGCATCCGCGCCGTCGCGCCGCGCGATGTCCGGTTCGCCCGCCGCTCTCCGTCTGAATCAGCAGGACGAGGTTCAGGGCAGCGTCGCCGCCCGCCTCTTCGTCTGCCAAGGGGAGCGGAGCGCATGTCAAACCAGGTTTCCAAATGGTCGGCCGGCTGGCTGGCGGCACTGCTGGGCGCCCTCATCGCCTGGACCGGCCCGGGCACGGCAAGCGCCGCGACCGACGACACCTCGCCCCGGCCCGCCATGACCGTTCGCGTCGATGCCAGCAACACGGCGCAATGGATCTTCCAGGTCCACGCCACCATCCCGGCCACGCCGGGGCCGCTGCGCCTGCTCTACCCGCGCTGGCTTCCCGGCCATCACGGCCCGGTGGGCGACGTCGCCCAGCTCGCCGGCCTGACCGTGCGCGTGGGCGGGCAGCGCCTGCTGTGGACGCGTGCGCCCGATGAACTGCAGGGATTCGACGTGCAGGTGCCTGCCGGCGCGCAGGCGGTGGACGTCCACTACCAGTGGCTGGGCCCGAGCAAGGGTGCGCTGAGCGACAGCCTGCTGACGCGCGACGCGCTCGCGCTGACCTGGCCTGCGCTGCTGCTCTATCCCGCCGGCCGGCCGCTTGCCGAGATCGAGGTGGCCAGCCAGGTCAAGCTGCCCGCCGGCTGGCAATGGGGCAGCGCGTTGCGGGCAGCGACGAAGACGGTGGCCGGCGAAGCCTGGGTGGCCTTCCAGACCGAGACGCTGGAGACGCTGCTGGACTCGCCCGTCTACGCAGGCGCCAACTACCGCCGCGTCGAGCTGGACCCGCCCGGCACGGCGCGACCCGCCACGCTGCACCTGTTCCGCAAGCGCGAGGGCGGCACGGCGCCCAGCGACGAGCAGATCGACGCCCACCGCCGCCTGCTGCAGCAGGCCGAGAAGCTGTTCGGCTTCCGACCCTGGCGGCACTACGACCTGCTGCTGGCCGACGGCAAGGGCTTCGGCCATATCGCGCTGGAACACCATGAGTCCAGCGAGAACAGCTACGACGGCAACTACTTCGACGATTGGGCCGCTGCCAGCCGCTCGCGCGACGACCTGGCCCACGAGCTGACGCATGCCTGGAACGGCAAGTTCCGCCGCCCGCTGGGGCTGGAGCAGCGCGACCTGAACTCGCCGACGCGCAACGAACTGCTGTGGGTCTACGAGGGCCTGACGCAGTATTGGGGCCAGGTGCTGGCCGCGCGCAGCGGGCTGGTGACGGTGGAGCAGATGCGCCAGGAACTGGCCTGGGCCGGCGCACGCACGGCGGAGCTGCCCGGCCGCCAGTGGCGCGATCTGCAGGACACGACGAACTCGCCCGCGCTGGCCTCGGACGGCACGCAGAAGTGGTGGGACTGGACGCGCGGCTACGACTACTACTGGGACGCGGCGCTGCTGATCTGGCTGGACGCCGACACGCTGATCCGCGAGCGCAGCGGCGGCCAGCGCTCGCTGGACGACTTTGCACGGCGCTTCCTTGTCGGCCAGGATGGCGACAAGGGTCCCAGCCTCTACGGCTTCGACGATGTCGTGGCGGCCCTGAATGCCGTGCAGCCGCTGGACTGGCGCGCCTTCCTGCGCGCGCGGCTGGACCATCGCCTGCCGGCGACGACGCTCGACGGCCTCGCGCGCAGCGGCTGGGCTGTCGGCTTTGTCGACCAGCGCACGCCGTTGCAGCTCGCTTCACTGAGCGCCAAGAAGCCGGTGTTCTCAATGCGCTACTCGGCAGGCCTGAGCGTGGATGCCGACGGCGGCGTGGCCGCCGTCAACTGGGCCTCACCCGCCTTCGACGCCGGGCTGGCGCCCGACGACAAGCTGCTGGCCGTTCAAGGCATGGCCTACACGCCGGAGCGCGCCGAAGCCGCGTTGAAGGCCAACCGCGGCGGTGACAAGCCCCTGCAGCTGCTGATCCGCCGCGACGACGAGTTCCGCACCGTCACACTGGACGTGCGTACCGGCCCGCGTCACCCGGTGCTGGAGCGTGTGGAGGGACGGCCGGATCTGCTCGAAGCCATCTTCAAGCCGCGGTAAGGGGGATCACTCTCTTTCGAATTTGAAGACCGCCACGCTGGCCATCAGGTTCGGCATCGAGCGCACCACACCCCCATCCTGCAGGCCGAAGCTGTCCAGGATCTTGAGCCGGTTCTTGCGCGCCAGCACGCCGAAGTCGGCAAAGGTACCGACGCGGATATTGGGCGTGTCGTACCACTCGTAGGGCAGGGCTCGCGTCACCGGCATGCGGCCGAACAGCACCTGCAGCCGGTTGGGCCAGTGGGCGAAGTTGGGGAAGCTGACGATGCCGATCTTGCCGACGCGCGCCGTCTCCTTCAGCATGGCCTCGGCATTGCGCAGGTTCTGCAGCGTCTCCAACTGCAGCACGACGTCGAAGCTCTGGTCCTCGAAGATGGCCAGGCCTTCTTCCAGGTTGCGCTGGATGACATTGACGCCGCGCTTCACGCAGGCCAGCAGGTTGGCGTCGTCCAGCTCCACGCCGTAGCCGCTGCAGCCCTTGTGCTTGATGAGGTGCTCGAGCAGCTCGCCGGTGCCGCAGCCCAGGTCGAGCACGCGCGAGCCGGGCGGCACGAGGGCCGCGATGGCCGGGTCGAAGCTCATACCGCCACCCCCTTCAGCTGCAGGCCGGCGGGCCGCTCCAGGCTCGTGGCAACGCGTTCGAAATAGGCCCTCAGCACGCCGTGATAGCGCGGGTCATCGAGCAGGAAGGCGTCGTGGCCATGCGGCGCGTCGATCTCGGCATAGGTCACGTCCAGCCGGTTGTCGAGCAAGGCCTTGACGATCTCGCGCGAGCGGTCGGGCGAGAAGCGCCAGTCGGTCGTGAAGCTGGCGATGAGGAATTTGGCCCGCGCCGTGGCGAAGGCCAGGCTCAGGTCGCCGCCATGCTCGGACGCCGGGTCGAAGTAGTCCAGCGCGCGCGTGATGAGCAGATAGGTGTTGGCGTCGAAGTAGTCGCTGAACTTGTCGCCCTGGTAGCGCAGATAGCTCTCGATCTGGAACTCGATCTCCTGCGTCGAATAGCCCAAGGCACCGTCCTTGCCGCCCTTGAGCTCGCGGCCGAACTTCTCGGCCATCACGTCGTCGCTCAGATAGGTGATGTGGCCGATCATGCGCGCCACGCGCAGGCCGCGCTTGGGCACGACGCCATGGGCATAGAAATGGCCGCCGTGGAAGTCGGGGTCGGTGACGATCGCGCGCCGCGCCACCTCGTTGAAGGCGATGTTCTGCGCCGACAGATTGGGCGCCGTCGCGATGGCGATGCAATGGGCCACGCGCTCGGGGTAGCGCAGCGCCCAGTCCAGCGCCTGCATGCCGCCGAGCGAGCCGCCGAGCACGGCCGCGAGCTTCAGGATGCCGAAGCGCTCGACGAGACGCGCCTGCGCATCGACCCAGTCCTGCACGGTGACGACGGGGAAGTCCGCCCCCCAGGCTTGGCCCGTCGCCGGGTTGATGTGCATGGGGCCGGTGGAGCCGAAGCAGGAGCCGAGGTTGTTGACGCCGATGACGAAGAACTTGTCGGTGTCCAGCGGCTTGCCCGGGCCGATGAGGTTGTCCCACCAACCTTCGCTCCTGGCCTCGCCGGCGTGGGTACCGGCCACATGGTGGCTGGCATTCAGCGCATGGCAGACCAGCACCGCATTGCTGCGCTCGGCATTGAGCTGGCCATAGGTCTCGACCATCAGGTCGTAGGCCGGCAGGCTGGCCCCACTGCGCAGCGGCAGTGGTTCGTCGAAATGAAAACTCTGCGGCGACACGTCACCGACGCTACGGCCCGTCATGGCCTTACTCCAGAAAAACAAAACCCGGCGGCCACTTGCGGGACGCCGGTTGATCTCGGAGCCCTGTTTAGCGGCATTTATTGAGCGCCCGCAATCCGGAACAAATCGGCGCTATGCGGCGGATTCTAGGCGTTCTCGTCGAGCCTGAACTGCGCCACCGCCCCGGTCAGCAGCTGCAGCTGCTGCTTCAGGCTGTCGGCGGCCGCGGCGGACTCCTCCACCAGCGCCGCGTTCTGCTGCGTCATGTGGTCGAGCTGGCTGACGGCGCCGTTGATCTGACCGATGCGTGAGCTCTGGTCGGCCGCACCCGTGGCCACCTCGCCGATCATGTCGCTGACCTTCTGCACGTTGTCGACGATCTCCTGCATGGTGTGGCCGGCATGCTGGACCAGGCGCGCCCCGGTCTCGGTGCGCTCGACGCTGGCGGCGATCAGCGACTTGATCTCGCGCGCCGCGCCGGCCGAGCGCTGGGCCAGCGCTCTCACCTCGCTGGCGACGACGGCAAAGCCGCGCCCCTGCTCACCCGCGCGCGCCGCCTCGACGGCCGCGTTCAGCGCCAGGATGTTGGTCTGGAAGGCGATGCTGTCGATGAGGCCGACGATGTCGCCGATGCGGCGCGAGCCGTCGTTGATCTGGTCCATGGTCGTGACGACCTCGGCCACCTCCTTGCCGCCGCGGCGCGCGACCTCGGCCGCGCCCTCGGCGAGCTGGCGGGCCTTGCCGGCGGCATCGGCGCCATGGCGCACGCCGCTGGTCAGGTCTTCCATCGAGCTGGTCGTCTGCTGCAGGCTGGACGCCGCCTGCTCGGTGCGCTGGCTCAGGTCCTGGTTGCCCGAGGCAACCTCGCTGCTGGCGGTCTCTATGCTCTGCGCCGAGGTCTTCACCTGCCGGACCAGGTCGCGCAGGCTGGCCTGCATCGCGTCGAGGGCGCGCAGCAGCTCCGAGGCCTCGTCGCGGCCGACGATGCGGATGTCGTTGTTCAGGTCGCCCCCGGCAATCGACTGGGCCAAGCTGCCGGCATAGCGCATCGGGCTGGTGATGGTGGACGAGTTGATCAGCGTCAGCGGCACGACCAGCACCATGACGGCGACCAGCACCGCCAGCGAGCGCCAGCCGATGCGGCCGATCTCGGCGCCGAACTCGGCCTCGGTGGCCTTGGCCTGGGCCTCGATCAACGCGGCGATGGTCTCGACGCGTTTCTCGATCTCGCGCATCGCCGCCTTGGGGCGGTTCAGCATGCGGTCGGCCACCTTGGCGGTGTCGAAGCCGCCCGCCTCGATCTGGTTGAGCACCGGCTGGGCCGCCGTGCGGTAGTCCTGCAGGAACTTCAGCGCCTCGGCGGCGGCCGCCTTGTTCTCTGCCTGCTTGCCTTCCTGCAGGCCCTGCAGAGGCTGGGTCAGGCGCTGCGCCGCGGCATCCCAGCGCTGGCGGAACTGCTTGACCTGCTCGGGCTCCTCATAAGCGATGACCATTTGCTTCTCCTCCAGCCGCACATCGGCCAGGGCCTGGCGGATGGCAGCGAGGTGGCGCAGGTCCTGCATCGCATGCGTCGTGACGTCGACATTGAGCGCCATCAGCTGGCGGCCGCCCATCAGGCCGGTCAGGCCCAGGGCCGCGAACATCAGCAGCACCAGCACGATGGCCCCGTGCATGCGGGTGCGGATGGTGAAGCTGCGCATCCAGGTGGCGAGGTCCATGGGCATGTCTCCTAGCTGGGCCGTCAGGGCGCGGCCTCGTTGCCTGCATGCTAGTGAAGCGGCCGGTGATGGCAAGCGACCTTTTGCCGCAACTTGCCGTTACTGAACACTTGACCAATAATTGCCGGCATGCCCCGCCCCAGCCAGGACCAGGACCAGGCCTTGCTCGCCGCCGGCGCCGCCCTCTACCCGGCACTCGGCTGCGCGGGCCTGTCGGTGCGCCGCGTGGCCGAGGCCGCCGGCGTCAACCCGGCCATGGTGCATTACCACTTCGGCAGCAAGGACGCCTTCCTGCGCGCCCTGCTGCAGCAGCACTACGAGGAGATGTTCGGCGCCTTGTCACTGAACAGCCAGGGTGAGGCCGACGTCATGGAGCGCCTGGCCGTCGCCCTGCTGGGCGTGGCGCGCTTTGTGCGCGAGCACCGGCCGCTGATTGCCCGCGTCTGGGCCGATGCCCAGGGTGGCCAGGCGGTGGCCCAGGACTTCCTGCGCACGAATGCGCCGCGCCACCTGGCCGTGCTGCTGGCCCTGCTGCAGGAAGCCGAAGCCCTCGGCCGGCTGCCGCAGCAGCCGCTGCTGACGCGCTTCTCGTTCCTGATGGGCGCCGTCATTGCGCCGCTGATCCTGGTTGGCGGCATGAAGGCCATAGCCGCCGTGCCGCCCGCCTTGCTGGCCGCGGTGGACGACGAAGTGCTGTCTGACGCGGCGCTGCAGCGCCGCATCGAATGGGCCTTGCTGGGCCTGGCAGGTGGTGTGTGATGGAGATGCCGATGAGAGTTGYGTTGTGGATGATCCCCTGCCTGCTGGCCGGCTGCGGTGACAAGCCCCCCGAGGGTTGGACGGGCTATGCCGAGGCCGAGCTGGTCTATATCGCACCGCCGGTGGCCGGGCGACTGACGACGCTGGCCGTGCGCTCCGGCGAGGCGGTCACCACCGGCCAGGCACTGTTCGAGCTGGACGCGACGCCCGAGGTCGCCGCCGACGCGGAGGCCAGCGCACGCGCGAGAAGCGCCCAGGCCCAGGCGCAGGACGCCGACAAGGGCCGGCGCCTGCCCGAGCTGGCCATCACCAAGGCCCAGCTCGACCAGGCCCGCGCCGCCGAGCGCCTGGCCAGCATCGACCTGACGCGCCAGCAGGAGCTGCGGGCCCAGGGCTTCGTCGCCCAGGCCCGCGTGGATGACGCCGCCACCGTGCTGGCCCAGGCCCGCGCCCGCGTGATGGAACTGGATGCCGCGCTGCAGGTCGGCCGCCTGCCCGCGCGCGACGACGAGCGCAACGCCGCCCGCGCCCTCGCGCAGGCGGCCGAGAGCGGCCGCGCGCAGACGGCCTGGCGCGTCGAGCAAAAGCGCCAGAGCGCACCCATGCCGGCCCGCGTGCAGGACGTCTTCATGCGGCCCGGCGAATGGGTAGGGGCCGGACAGCCGGTGCTGGCCCTGCTGCCGCCGGCCAACCGCAAGGCACGCTTCTATGTGCCGCAGTCGGTGGTCGGCTCGCTGAAGCTGGATACGCCGGTCAACCTGCACTGCGACGGCTGCGGCGCGGCCATTCCCGCGCGCATCAGCTTCATCGCGGCCGGCCCGGAATACACGCCGCCGGTCATCTACTCCAACCAGCAGCGCGACAAGCTGGTGTTTCTCGTCGAAGCGCGGCCGGTGAAGGCGGAGGATGCGGAGAGGCTGCATCCGGGGCAGCCCTTGGATGTCACGCAATGACAGAGCTTGCGATCGACGTCCGGGGCCTGAGCAAGTCCTACGGCGGCCGCAAGGTCGTGGACGGCGTCGACATGCAGGTCGCCACCGGCCGCATCGTCGGCTTCCTCGGCCCCAACGGCAGCGGCAAGACGACGTCGCTGCGCATGCTCTGCGGCCTGCTGACGCCCGATGCCGGCGAGGGCAAGGTGCTGGGCCTGGACTTCCGCCGCCAGGCACCCGAGGTCAAGCGCCAGGTCGGCTATATGACGCAGAAGTTCGGTCTCTACGAAGACCTGTCCATCCGCGAGAACCTGGACTTCATCGCGCGCCTGTTCTCGATGGAGAACCGCCGGCAGGCCGTCGATGGCGCGCTGGAGCGCCTGGGGCTGAAGAGCCGCGAGAAACAGCTCGCCGGCGCGCTGTCCGGTGGCTGGAAGCAGCGCCTGGCCCTGGCCGCCTGCCTGCTGCACAAACCCCGGCTGCTGCTGCTGGATGAGCCCACCGCCGGCGTCGATCCCAAGGCGCGGCGCGAGTTCTGGGACCAGATCCACCAGCTCGCGCAGGAGGGCATCACCGTCCTCGTTTCCACGCACTACATGGACGAGGCCGAGCGCTGCGACGAGCTGGTCTATATCGCCTATGGCCGTGTGCTGGCACGCGGCACGGCGGCGTCCATCGTGAAGGAGGCGGGCGCCAGCGATCTCGAAGACGCCTTCGTCAAACTCGTCGGCCAGGCCACCGACAACTTCGCGGAAGCCAGGGCCTAAGTCCGGCGGTTGACCGCTCCCTACTCATCGAAAGTCATGTTCCATCAAAACCTTGCGGCATTGACCGCCTTCACCACTTCGTTGTCCACCGCTGCGCGCCCGCTGGTCTGGCGCTTCGGGCCGCCCGCTGCGTTGCTCCTCCTCGTGGGCACAAGCCCACTTCGTCGTCGCGCCTTGCTGGCAACCCGCTTCGCCAGTCCCTCGGGCGCGCCCAACCACCGGATTTAGGCCGATGCAAGCCCTGGCCCGCATGTTCGCCATCGCGCTGAAGGAAGTGCAGCAGATGCTGCGCGACAAGCTGACCTTCGCGATGGCCGTCGGCGTGCCCATCATGCAGCTGGTGCTGTTCGGCTATGCCATCAACACCGACCCCAAGGGCCTGCCCACGGCCATCGTGTCGCAGGACGCGAGCCCGATGGCGCGCAGCCTGGTGGCCGCGCTGCAGACGAGTGGCTATTTCCATGTCGTCGAGAGCGGCATCGCGGAGTCGCGCGGCGACGCGCTGCTGCAGAACGGCGACATCCAGTTCCTCGTCGTCGTGCCCGACGACTTCGGCGCCCGCGTCGTGCGCGGCGAGAAGCCCGCCGTGCTGATCGCGGCTGACGCCACCGACCCATCCGCCGGCGGCAATGCCATGGCCGCGCTGAGCCAGCTGGGTCAGACGGCGCTGAACCGCGACCTGCGCGGCGCGCTGGCCTCACGGGCGCCTCAAGGGCTGCCCTTCGAGGTGCGCATCCAGCGCCGCTACAACCCGGAAGGCCTGTCCCGCTACAACATCGTGCCCGGCCTGGTCGGCACCATCCTGACGATGACCATGGTCATGCTGACGGCGCTGGCGATGACGCGCGAACGCGAGCGCGGCACGATGGAGAACCTGCTGGCCACGCCGGTGCGGCCCTTCGAGGTGATGGCCGGCAAGATCCTGCCCTATGTCGTGTTGGGCTATGTGCAGTTGGGCGTCATCCTCGGCGCCGCCTTTGCGCTGTTCAACGTGCCCATGGTGGGCAGCGTGAGCTTGCTGCTGGCCATGATCGGCGTCTTCATGCTGGCCAATCTCGGTGTCGGCTTCACCTTCTCGACGCTGGCCAAGAACCAGCTCCAGGCCCTGCAGCTGACCTTCTTCTTCTTTCTGCCGTCCATGCTGCTGTCGGGCTTCATGTTCCCTTTTCGCGGCATGCCGCAATGGGCGCAATATCTGGGCGAGGTGCTGCCGCTGACGCATTTCCTGCGTATCGTGCGCGGCGTCATGCTCAAGGGCTCGGGTGCGGCGGAGCTGCTGCCGGAGGTCTGGCCGATGCTGGCCTTCCTGGCTGTCGCCGGCAGCGTGGCCTTGCTGCGCTACCGGCGAACGCTGGACTGACTCAGAAAACGGGATCCGGCAGCTTTTCCTTGGCCACGACGCGCTGCGTCGCCGGCCGGTCGAAGACGCGCTTCAGATAGGCGCCCAGGGCCGGCCGCGTCTTGGCCGGGTTGGCCTGCATGCGCGTCCAGCGGCACAGCATGAAAGCCAGCGCGTCGACGGCGGTGTACTGCTCGCCGAGGAACCAGTCACCGCCATGGCGGGCCAGTTCGGCCTCCATCTGGTCCAGCATCGGCGCGATCTGCGCCTCGGCGCGCGCCTTGACCTCGTCGGCGTTGGCGGCCATGCGGTCCGGGTAGAAGTAGTGGATCAACATGGCCTGCAGGGTGTTGGTCAGCCAGACCATCCACTTGTAATACTGGGCCCGCTCGGCGCTGCCGGGCGCCGGTGCAAAACCGGGGTGGCAGTCGGCCAGATGCATCAGGATGGCGGCCGTTTCGTACAGCACCAGGTCACCGTCGAGCAGCACCGGGATCACGCCGTTCGGATTCAGCTTCAGATAGGCCGGCGACTTGTGCTCGTTGTTGGCCCGGTCCACCTGGCGCAGCGTGTAGGGGATGCCCATCTCCTCGAGCAGGATGTGGGGGGCGAAGCTGGCGTTGCTGGGGTAGTAAAGCAGTTCGATCATGGCGGCGACAGGCTGTGGACAGGAGGAGGCGCTGAACTTTACGTGGCCGCAACGCCCCCGCAGTGCACCCACGCGAGGCTGCTGGCGTTGGCAATCCACCCCTGACTTCGGGTTGAAGACGATGAAGACTTCCCTGCTCCACTCCACCGCCGCGGCCGCACTCGCGCTGTGCGCCGCCTTCTCAGCCCCATCCGCCCATGCCGACGTGCGCGTCCGCGCCAACATCGGCATGGTGTTCGACAACCGCTACCACCACGACCACTACTACCCGGCCCCGGGCTATGTCGCGCCCCATGTGCCCTATGGCGCCGTCGTCGTCGGTGCCGGCCCGGGCCGCTACTGGTTCCACGGCGGCGTCTGGTACCAGCCCTACGGCCCGCGCTACCGCGTCGTGCTGCCGCCCGTCGGCATCGTCATCCCGCTGCTGCCGCCGGCCTATGTGACGCTGACGCTGGGCGGCCTGCCCTATTACTACGCCAACGGCGTCTACTACCGGGCCGTGCCCGAGGGCTATGCCGTCGTCACGCCGCCGCCCGAGGCCGCCACGGCCCAGGTCATGCCCGCTCCGGCGCCCCCGGCGCCCAGGGCCGAGCCCATCATCTACCCCCGCAACGGCCAGTCGACCGAACAGCTGGAGAACGACCGCCGCGACTGCAACCGCTGGGCGACGACCCAGCCGAATGCGCAGGCCGACAGCAGCGTGTTCAATCGCGCGGTGGAAGCTTGTATGGACGGCCGCGGCTACACGATGAAATAGAAGCCCCTCGTCCGGTCGCGCCTCGCTGCACGCGGGCGAGCCCAGTCGGTCCCCCGAGGGGACGGCGATGCTTGCCGGATTGACCGGCAAGCACATCGCCAGAGCGGGCCGGCTCGGGAGCGGCCCAGCGCTCGGCCCGAAATACCCGACTCAAACGATACAGCCGGCCTCAGGACGAGCGCCGGCCGCGCGGTAGCGCACCGCTGTCATCTCGGCCAGGATGCTCAGCGCAATCTCCGGCGGTGTGCGTGCGCCGATGTCCAGGCCCACCGGGCCGTGCAGGCGGTCCAGCTCCGCCTCGGTCAGCCCGAAGTGTTCTCCCAGCCGTGCGCGGCGCTTGGCCTGGTTGACACGCGAGCCGATGGCGCCGACGTAGAACGCCGCGCCCTTCAAGGCCTCCATCAGCGCGAGGTCGTCGAGCTTGGGGTCGTGCGTCAGCGCGACGATGGCCGTGGCGCCGTCGGGCTTGAAGGCGATGACGACGTCGTCGGGCATGTCGCGCGTCAGCGTGACGCCGGCGAGCGCAAAACCGTCGGCGTACTCGGCACGCGGGTCGCAGACGGTCACGCCGTAGCCCAGGGCCAGCGCCATCTGGGCGAGGTAGTCGGTCATCTGACCGGCGCCGATGACGAGCAGGCGCCATTGCGGGCCATGGTGGCTGATGAGCTGGCTGTCATTCAAGCTCAGCGTGTCGGCGCCCGGCTCGGCATCGGCCAGCGTCGCGCTTCCGGTGGTCAGGTCCAGCGTGCGGCGTACGCGCTCGCCGCGCTCCAGCCGCACCAGCAATTCGTCCAGGCCCGACTGCGGCCCCAACGGCTCCAGCATCAGCTCCAGCGTGCCGCCGCAGGGCAGGCCGAAGCGGCGCGCCTCCTCGGCCCCAACGCCGTAACGCAGCGGCGTGGGACGCTCGACCGCCAGGCTGCCGGCGCGCAGCTGGGCGACGAGGTCGTCCTCAATGCAGCCACCCGACACCGAGCCTGTAATCAAGCCGTCATCCCGCACGGCGACAAGGGAGCCCACCGGCCGCGGCGCCGAGCCCCAGGTGCGCGTGATCGTGCCCAGCACCACGCTGCGCGACTCGGCACGCCAGCCGGCGGCCGTGCGCAGCACGCTCAGGTCGAGGTTGTCCATCGCTCGCGTATCCCCAGCTTGTATTTCCACTAGGGTAATCGGCAATCACAAGCGCTGCAGGCAGGAACAGCATCGTCCCCAACCTCAAGGAGACAAGCGATGAAGATCCAGCTCACGGTCAATGGCCGTGCGGTCAGACGCGAAGTGACTCCCGACCAGCTGCTGGTGCAGTGGCTGCGCGAAGACCTGGCCCTGACCGGCACCCATGTCGGCTGCGACACCGCCCAGTGCGGCGCCTGCACCATCCACCTCAACGGCCGCGCCGTGAAGGCCTGCAGCATGCTGGCCGTGCAGGCCGATGGCGCCAGCATCACGACCATCGAAGGCCTGGCGGCCAACGACGGCACGCTGCACCCCATGCAGGCAGCCTTCAAGGAGTGTCACGGCCTGCAATGCGGCTTCTGTACACCGGGCATGGTCATGAGCGCCATCGACCTCGTGCAGCACCACGACTGTTCCAGCGAGACCGCCATCCGCGAAGGGCTGGAGGGCAATATCTGCCGCTGCACGGGCTACCAGAACATCGTCCGCGCGGTGCAGTCTGGTGCTCAAGCCATGAAGGGGGTGTGACATGAACTCGCCCAAGGAAGGTTTCATCGGCCAGAGCGTCAAGCGCCGCGAGGACGCGCGCTTCCTGACCGGCCGCGGCCAGTACACCGACGACATCGTGCTACCGAGGCAGACCTATGGCGTCTTCGTGCGCAGCAGCTATGCGCATGCCCGGCTCAAGCGCGTGGACACGGCAGCCGCGAAGGCCGCCGAGGGTGTGCTCGGCGTCTACACCGGCGAACACTTCCGCGATGTCGGCGGCCTGCCCTGCGGCTGGCTGATCAACAGCATCGACGGCACGCCGATGAAGGAGCCCAAGCACCCCATCCTGGCGGACGGCAAGGTGCGCTACGTGGGCGATGCGCTGGCCCTGGTCGTGGCCGAAACACTCGCCGAGGCCAAGGCCGCGGCGGCGCTGGTGGAGGTGGATTACGAAGAGTTGCCCGCCGTCGCCGACACCGCCACCGCGGCCGGCCACGCGGCGTCGGTGCATGACGAAGCCGCCGACAACCGCTGCTACACCTGGGGCTGCGGCGACAAGGCCGCAACCGATGCCGCAATGGCCGCCGCCGCCCACGTCACCAAGCTGAGCTTCCGCAACAACCGCCTCATCCCCAACGCCATCGAGCCGCGCGCCGCCAACGCGAGCTACAGCCCGGCGGACGAGAACTACACGCTCTACGTCTCCAACCAGAACCCGCATGTCGAGCGCCTCTTGATGTGCGCCTTCGTGCTCGGCATTCCCGAGCACCGGCTGCGCGTCGTGGCGCCCGACGTCGGCGGCGGCTTCGGCTCCAAGATCTTCCTGTATGCCGAGGAGACGGCACTGGTCTGGGCCAGCAAGCAGCTGGGCCGGCCGATCAAGTGGACGGCCGAGCGCAGCGAGAGCTTCCTCAGTGACGCCCACGGCCGCGACCATGTGACGACGGCCGAGCTGGCCACCGACAAGGACGGCCGCTTCCTGGCCATGCGTGTGGCCACGACGGCCAACCTCGGCGCCTATCTGTCCACCTTCGCCTCCTGCGTGCCGACCATCCTGTACGCGACGCTGCTGGCCGGCCAGTACAAGACGCCCAGGATCTATGCCGAGGTCACCGGCGTGTTCACCAACACCGCGCCGGTGGACGCCTACCGCGGCGCCGGCCGGCCCGAGGCCACCTATGTCGTCGAGCGCCTCGTCGAGACGGCCGCGCACGAACTCGGCATCGCCCCTGCCGAGATCCGCCGCCGCAACTTCATCAAGGAGTTTCCGTACGCGACACCGGTGGGCCTGACCTATGACACCGGCGATTACGACGCGACGCTGACGCAAGTCGAGCAGCTCGCCGACGTGGCCGGTTACGCGGCGCGCAAGGCGGTCAGCGAGGCCAAAGGGCTCAAGCGCGGCATCGGCTACTCGACCTATATCGAGGCCTGCGGCCTGGCGCCGAGCAACGTCGCCGGCGCCCTGGGCGCCCGCGCCGGCCTGTTCGAGGCCAGCGAGGTGCGCGTGCACCCGACCGGCAAGGTGACCGTCTTCACCGGCAGCCATTCCCATGGCCAGGGCCACGAGACGACCTTTGCGCAGGTCGTCGCCGACCGCCTGGGCATTCCGCTGGAGGATGTGGACATCCAGCATGGCGACACCGGCAAGGTGCTGTTCGGCATGGGCACCTATGGCAGCCGCTCGCTGGCCGTCGGAGGCTCGGCCATCATCAAGGCGCTGGACAAGGTCATCGCCAAGGGCAAGAAGATCGCCGCCCATCTGCTGGAAGCCGGCGAAGGCGACATCGAGTTCAAGGACGGCGAATACCGCATCGCCGGCACCGACCGCGTCATCCCCTTCGCACAGGTCTCGCTGACGGCCTATGTGCCGCACAACTACCCGCTGGACAAGCTGGAGCCCGGCCTCAACGAGAACGCCTTCTACGACCCCAGCAACTTCACCTACCCGGCCGGCAGCTATGTCTGCGAGGTCGAGGTGGACCCGGCCACCGGCGTCGTGCGCATCGACCGCTTCAGCGCGGTGGACGACTTCGGCAACATCGTCAACCCGATGATCGTCGAGGGCCAGGTGCATGGCGGGCTGGCGCAGGGCATCGGCCAGGCGCTGCTGGAGCATGGCGTGTATGACGCCGAAAGCGGCCAGCTGCTGACCGGCAGCTATATGGACTACGCGATGCCACGTGCCGACGACCTGCCCAGCTTCCGGGTGCAGACGGCCAAGGGCACGCCCTGCACGCACAACCCGCTGGGTGTGAAGGGCTGCGGCGAGGCCGGCGCCATCGGCTCGCCGGCGGCGGTGATGAACGCCGTCTGCAACGCCATCGGCGTCAAGGACCTGGCCATGCCGGCAACGCCCTGCACGGTCTGGACGGCGATGCAATCGGCCAAGGCCTGAGGAGACGACCGCCATGAACTACCAAGCCGCATCCTCCCTTGCCGCCGCCCGCCTCGGCGCGGATGACAAATTCCTGGCCGGTGGCCAGTCCCTGCTCGGTGCCATCAAGCTCGGCCTGGCCGCGCCCAGCGGCCTGGTCGACGTGAGACGACTACCCGACCTGCAGGGCATCACGGTCGATGGCAAGAGCGTGCGCATCGGCGCCGCCACGACGCACGCCATGGTGGCCGCGTCGGCCGATGTGCAAAGCGCCATTCCTGCCCTGGCCGACCTGGCCGGCCGCATCGGCGACCGCCAGGTGCGCAACGTCGGCACGCTGGGCGGCAGCCTGGCCAACAACGACCCCGCGGCCTGCTACCCGGCGGCGACGCTAGGCTTGGGGGCAACCATCCACACCAGCAGCCGCCAGATCGCCGCCGACGACTTCTTCCAGGGCCTGTTCACGACCGCCCTGCAGGACGGCGAGCTGATCACCGCCGTCAGCTTCCCGATTCCGAAAGCGGCCGCCTGGCAGAAGTTCAAGCAGCCGGCCTCACGCTTCTCGCTGGTGGGCGTGTTCGTGGCGCGCCTGGACGCCGGCGTGCGCGTGGCTGTCACGGGTGCCGGGCCGGGCGTTTTCCGCTGCAGCGAGCTGGAGACCGCGTTGACGAGGGACTGGAGCCCGGCGGCGGCGCGGGCGGTCAAGGTCAGCGCGGATGGCCTGAACAGCGACCTGCATGGCACGGCGGCCTACCGAGCGGCGCTGATTCCGGAACTGGCAGCGCGGGCTGTCGCGGCTGCCTGATCACGTATCGCGGCGGCTGCCGCGATCGCTGTCGCGCTGCTTCCTGGCGGTCGGCTTGTCCTTGCGCTTGCGATCCGGCCCATCGCAGGCGTCGCAGCCATCACAGACATCACAGCCGTCGCCAGGTCCATCGCAGCCGAGGTCGCAGTCACCGCGTTGCGCCGCCAGCGGCCGTGGCCCAGCAGGATGGAATTGCCGGTGCACCTCGCCACAGCGCCTCATCCGCTGGCGCAGCAGCACACCGCCCGCCAGCAGCCCGTGGCGCCGGATGACCCGCGCGCCCAGCGCCGAGCAGCTCGCCCCACCGGTGTGGGCGCGGTAGGCGCAGCAAAAGCCCTTGTAGGGTGACACATAGCGCTGGTAGACGCCAATCGCGGCCAGGGCCAGCTCGCGCATCAGTCGGCGGGCCTTTCGCTCTCCTGAGCGGCCACCACCGCCTCGCGCCACAGCCTGGCCGGGATGAAGGTGCGCAGCTGCTCCATGGCCTTGTCGATCAGCGCCGGGTGCAGGCCGTGGTCGAGATGGGGCAGCAGGTCGGCCGTCACGTCGGCGCCGAGGTCGACCAGGGACTGGGCCGCGTCGACAAGGTGGCGGTAGTTGAAGCGCTCGTCGGCCAGGCCGTGCAGCAGGTGGATGCAGACATCCTGCGGCGCATGCTCGGGCCGGGCCAGATAGCCGCCGGCAAAGGCCAGCACGCGCCCCACCAGCTCAGGCTCGGCCTGCACGGCTTCCAGGGCCAGCAGCGCGCCGTCGCCGACGCCGGCCAGGGCCACGCGCTGCCAGGGCAGGTCGAGCTTGCGGGCTTGCGTGCGCAGGCGGTCGATCAGCTGCGGCAGGGCCGCATTGACGCCATCGGCTGTGGGCTGGTCGCCCGGCCACCAGCGGCAACGGCCTTCGGCATCGCGCAAGGGCGGGTGCAGGTTCAGCGTGACGGCACGCGGGTATTGCGCATGCAGGGCGGCGGCCAGCGGGGCCAGCGTGTCGGGGCCGTCGGGCGCAATGCCACTGTCGGTCAGCAGGGCGAACAGCAGGTCGGGCGCTGTTTCATCTTGGGGAGAACTCATGCCGGTATTTTCGGTCTTGGCCGCTATCCTGGGCTGCTGTTTTGATGTTTCGCCCCACCCGGGCTTGCCTCGATGGAACTGAAAGTAAATGGCCAGGTCGCGACGCTGCCGGACATCGCCAGCGACCCGGCGATGCCGCTGCTGTGGGCCTTGCGCGATGGCCTGAGCCTGACCGGCACCAAATTCGGCTGCGGCATCGCGGCCTGTGGCGCCTGCACGGTGCATGTCGACGGCCAGGCGACGCGCTCCTGCGTGACGCCGTTGGGCGCCGTGGCCGGCAAGGCCATCACGACCATCGAGGGGCTGGGCAGCAAGGACCACCCGCATGCGCTGCAGCTCGCCTGGCTGGCCGAGCAGGTGCCGCAGTGTGGCTATTGCCAGAGCGGCATGCTGATGGCCGCCGCGGCCCTGCTGGCGAAGAACAAGAACCCGAGCGACGCCGACATCGACGCGGCGATGACCAACCTCTGCCGCTGCGGCACCTACCCGCGCGTGCGGGCCGCCATCAAACAGGCTTCCAAGGGGCTGAAGAAGTGAAGCGGCGCACGCTGCTTTTGACCGGCGCCGGTGCGCTCGGCGCCCTCATCGTCGGCTGGGGCCTGATGCCGCCGCGCTCGCGCCTGGGCAACTCGCACACGCTGCCGCCGGTCGACGGCGAGGTGGGCCTGAACGGCTGGATCAAGATCGCTGCCGACGGCACGGTGCTGCTGGCCATGAACCGCAGCGAGATGGGCCAGRGCGTGCACACGGGGTTGGCCCAACTGGTGGCCGAGGAGCTGGACGTGGCGCTGCACACGGTGCGGCTGACCGAAGCCGGCCATGACGCCATCTACGGCAATGTCGCCGCCTCCCTGGGCAATATGCCCTTCGGCCCGCGCGACGCGCAACGCCGCGCCTTCAAGTTCTCGTCCTGGGTCACGGCCAAGGTGGCGCGCGAGCTGGGGCTGAACCTGACCGGGGGCTCGTCGACCACCGCCGATGCCTGGGATGCGCTGCGCCTGGCCGCTGCCACGGCGCGTGCGCAGCTGTTGGGCGCCGCGGCGCTGAAGCACAAGCTGCCGGTGACGGAGCTGTCGGTCAAGGCCGGCGTCATCCACCACGCCAGCGGCGCGCTGAGCCATTACGGCGCCCTCGCCGCCCAGGCCGCGCTGACGCCGCCGGGCGACGTCGTGTTGAAGCCGCGCAGCCAATGGACACAGATCGGCCAGGCCCTGCCGCGCCTGGACCTGGCTGCCAAGGTCGACGGCAGCGCGCGCTACGGCCTGGACGTTCGCGAGCACGGCCAGGTCTTTGCCGCCATCCGCCACTGCCCCATGCTGGGCGGCGGCCTGGGGCCGGCCAATGTCGACGCCGTGCGCGCGCGGTCCGGCGTGCTGCGCGTGGTGGCCCTCGGCCCCCTCGCCGGCTCGACCGCCGCCTATGCCGTCGTCGCTCGAACGACCTGGCATGCCCTCGACGCCGCCAGGGCGCTGGAGGTGCAATGGCAGGCACCACCTAATGGCAAGCTGGAATCCAAGGCCATCCTCGCGTCGCTGGAGAGCGAGGCGCGCCGCGCCCACGCGGCCGGCGAGGGCTTCGCCTTCCTGGATCAGGGTGACGCGAAAGCCGCGCTGGCTGGCGCCGCGACCCGGGTGGAGGCCGTCTACAGCGCGCCTCATCTCGCTCACGTCACGATGGAGCCGATGAACTGCACGGTGCAGGTGCTGGACGGCCATGTCACCGTGTGGGCGCCGACCCAGGTGCCGGGCTTTGCACGCGACGTCGCCGCGCGCGTGGCCGGTGTGGCGCCCGAAGCCGTGACCGTGCACGTGACCTATCTCGGCGGCGGCTTCGGCCGGCGCCTGGACGTGGACTTCATCGCCCAGGCCGTGCGCATCGCGCTGGAGATGGGCGGGCTGCCGGTGCAGCTCGTCTGGTCGCGCGAGGAGGACATGACGCATGACTTCTACCGCCCCGCCGAGGTGGCGGTGCTGCAGGGCGGGCTGGACGCCGCGGGCAAGCCGGTGGCGCTGGCCATCACGAACGCGGCCGACGCCATGCTGCCGCGCTGGGTCGAGCGCGTCGCACCGGGCCTGGCGCCGACGCTGGACGTGCTCAACCGCAACGCCTTCCCCGACGGCCGCGCGCCGGCCGCCCTCTTCAAGCGCGGTGATGCGCCGGACAAGACGGCGTCCGAAGGCCTTTTCGACCTGGCCTATGCCATCCCGAACGCGCGCGTCGCCCACCAGGCCATGCGCAGCGGCGTGCCGGTCGGCATGTGGCGTGCGGTGGGGCACTCCCACCACGCCTTCTTCAAGGAGGGCTTCATCGACGAGCTGGCCCATGCGGCCAAGGCCGACCCGGTGACCTTCCGGCTTGCACTGCTGGAGGGCCTGCCGCGCCACCAGGCGGTGCTGAAACGCGCCGCCGAGGCGGCCGGCTGGCGCCAGCCGCTGCCCGCAGGTGTCGCTCGTGGCGTGGCCGTGCACGAAAGCTTTGGCAGCGTCGTGGCGCAGGTCATCGAAGTGACGAAACAGGACGGCAAGCCGCGCGTGAAGCGCGTCGTCTGCGCCATCGACTGCGGCACCGTCGTCAACCCCGGCATCGTCGTTCGCCAGATGGAGAGCTGCATCGTCTTCGGCCTGACGGCCGCGCTGTGGGGGCGCATCGACATCGTGGGCGGCGAGGTGCAGCAGAAGAGCTTCCCTGATCACCCCCTGATGACGCTGGCGCAATGCCCCGTCATCGAGACTCATCTCATGCCGAGCGAGGGCCCGCCCACCGGCGTGGGTGAACCGGGCCTGCCGCCGGTGGCGCCGGCACTGGCCAATGCCTGGTATGCGCTGACGGGCGAGCGGCGGCGCAGCCTGCCATTGGCCAGCTGACTGCCCCCACGTCGCAGGCGCGAGCAAACCGCATCGTCATGCGTTGCCTATTGACCACGTTTACATCCTCGCGACGTCCATAGCGCGAGTGGGGTCGATTCAAGTGATCGACCCGATCCGAGGATCGTTGCCCCCCTTTATCAGAGGCGCCCCAGATTCGCGTTCTGACTCGCAAAGAACGGGAAATGGCGTACAGCCTTGTCAAGGGGGCATACCTGACTTTGTCCACGGCGAAGGCCGGCAGCAGACTGCGATGACGTATTTCACCTGCCTTAACTGCCATGAAATCCTCCGGACACATTCCAAAGCTCGCCATCACGCTCACCGCACTGGCGGCTCAGGCCCTCTGTGTGCAGGCCATTGCGCAGACGCAAGCCGCCCAGCTTGAGCGCGTCGAAGTCACCGGTACCAACATCAAGCGCATTTCGCGCGAGACCGAATCGCCCATCGACGTCATCACGGCCAAGGACATCCAGGCCAGCGGCGCCCGCACGGCGCTGGAAGTGATGAAGTTGATCCCGGCGATCGGCAACGACGGCTACAACGACACGGCCACGCAGAACGGCTTCTCTCGCGGCGTCGCAACGGTTTCGCTGCGCAACCAGACCGCCACGTCCACGCTGGTGCTGATCAACGGTCGCCGCATGACGCCGTCGGCCTATGCCAACCCGAACAACGGCACGACCACGCTGTACGACCTGAACTCGATCCCGGTGTCGGCGATCGACCGCATCGAAGTGCTGAAGGACGGCGCGTCCGCCGTCTATGGCTCTGACGCGATGGCCGGCGTGATCAACTTCATCACGCGCAAGGACTACCAAGGCTTCCAGGTCAAAGTCCTGGCCGCAGCCAACGATGCCGGCGAATACAAGCGCCAGACCGTCAGCGCCACGGCCGGTTTCGGCGATTTCGCAACCACGGGCTACAACGTCTTCGTAGGCATCGACTTCACCCACAAGGGCCGCAGCATGGTCGGCGACTCGACCGACGAAGATATCCAGGCGGCCGACTACCGTGCCATCAACCTGCGCCGCAACCCCTACGGCAGCTTCCTCTACAACAACCAGCCCTGGTTCATCAAGGAAAATGGCGCTACCGGCTCGCGCAGCTTCCCGCAGACCGCCGCAGTGCCTGCGACCAACACGGTCAACAACTCGTCCTGCTCGGACGCCGAGAAGATCGTTGGCGAAACCGCTCGCTACAACATCACGACCAACCACCTGCTCGGCCGCACCTTCTGCAACTACAACCTCGACCAGTTCGCCGAGATGCAGAGCCCGGGTGATGATCTGAACCTGCTGGGGCGCGGCACCGCCAAGCTCGGCGGGACCGTGGAAGGCTTCGCCGAGTTCATGTACAGCCGCAGCAAGCGCCAGTACCTCGGCGCGCCGCGCACCATCAACGGCCTGAGCCCGTCCAACAACTTCAACGGCACCGGCCTGGCCGCGAGCTTCCAGCCTATCCTGGAAGTCGGCCACCCCGACAACCCATTCCCAACTGCCCGCGCTGCCGTGCAGTTGCGCTTCCCGAGCGCCCCGGGCGGCTTCGATCTGACAAACACCGGCACGCGTGCGCTGGCCGGCGTGCGTGGCACCGTCGGTGCCGACATCGATTGGGAGTCCGGCCTGCTGTGGAACAAATCGGACCGCGACGAGTACTACTACGGCTTCCTGCGCCTGCCGGTGCTGCGCCAGATGCTGGGCACCGCCTTTGGCGGCACGAACCGCTCGCTGGCCTCGATCGCGGCTGACCCGGACCTGTCGCGCCCGCTGCTCAACAGCGGCTCGGCCGAAGTGCTGCAATGGGATGCCAAGGCCAGCACCACGTTCGGCAAGCTGCCTGGCGGTGCCATCGGCCTGGCAGGCGGTATCGAGATTCGCCGCGAAGCCATCGATATCAAGCCGGATCCCGAGAACGCCGCCGGCAACGTCCTGGGCCTGGCTAACACGGCCGTGAAGGRCTCCCGCGTCGTCAAGTCGGCCTTCGTCGAAGTCGTCGCCCCGGTGCTCAAGGGCCTGGAGTTGAACCTCGCCGGGCGCGTCGACAAGTACCCGACGCTGAAGACCAACTTTGTGCCGAAGTTTGGCGTCAAGTGGCAGGCGCTGGACACGCTGGCCTTCCGCAGCAGCTATTCCGAAGGCTTCCGCGCCCCGTCGGTGTCGCAGGTGAGCCCTGGCGGTGCCCAGTTCTTCCTGAACAACCTGCGTGACCCGGTCCGCTGCAACACCGAAGCCACACCGCCTGTGCCGAAGCCGGGCGCCGAAACCGCCGACTGCGCCAAGAGCGTGGCCGGCCTGGGCGGCGGCAACCCGACCCTGAAGCCCGAGAACTCGTACAACACCTCGGCGGGCCTGATCTTCAGCCCGACCACCGGCGTGGACCTCGTGCTCGGTTATTGGAAGATCCGCAAGAACAACGAAGTGGCCCTGACCGACGGCCAGTCCGTGATCGATCATCCGGAGGCCTATCCGCCCGGCACGGTGGTTCGTGACACCAACCCGAACCTGCTGCTGAACGGCGTGGCCGGCACCGGCCCGCTGCTGACCGTGTCCACGCCCTGGGTCAACCAGGGCACGACGATGACCTCGGGTATCGACTTCGAGGCCCGAGTGGCGGCCACCGTGATGGACGGCGTACGCTGGACCAACTCGCTGAATGGCCAGTACACGCTGAAATACGAGCGCATCGAGCACCCCGGGTACGCCAAGAACAATCTGGTGGGCACCCGCGGTGGTCTTGCCGACTGGTCGACTTCGGCGCCCGACGTGCCGCGCTTGAAGATGCGCTTTACGTCAGCGTTCGAAAGTGGCTCGCACACGCTGAGCGGCGCGATGAACTACGTCAGCGGCCTGTCCTTCATCCGCCAGATGGACGGCACCAACATCCCGGCCGCCGGCAACACGCCCGCTGTCGTGCCGCTGTACTACTCGGGCACGACCTGCCATTACGGTGGCGCGTTGAACGACCAGAACCTGTTCAGCCGCGCCGTGCTGGGTGTCGCACCCACCTCAACCAACGGCCGCGACCTCTATATCAACCGCTACCCGAGCTGCTCGATGTCCAAGTGGATCACTTTCGATGTGGGCTACACGTACCGGGGCTTCAAGGATCTGACGCTGAGCCTGAACATCCAGAACTTCACCGACGAGAAGGCTCCTTACGATCCCATCGGCGCGACGGGGTCGCAGCTGGGCTACAACACCGGCCTGCACAACCCGTACGGCCGCTACTTCACGGTGTCGGCAAACTACAAGTTCTGGTGATCCAGACGCTGCCTCGCAGCAAGCACGAAGGGCACCGCGAGGTGCCCTTTCTTTTTTGGCAAAGCTACCAACGCGGGCGCGGCTTCCCACGACATACCGCCCCCTGTTTGCGGGTGTCGCCTCAGCTGACAGTGGCGTTCCTCGCTGCAGGCGGGCGTCGTTGTCGGCCCAGGGGAACAGGGGCTATGGCGCGAAGTTTGCAAGTCCTTGATCATTTATTCGTCGGGACCTGCATCATGAAAGCTCTTCGGCATTTCCTCGCCACTGCTCTCGTCGCAGGCACCGCGCTTGCCCAGGCCAATCCGGTCTACTGGACCGACTGGCAGAGCAACAATCCCAACGCCGCCGGCTTCCAGGGCAATGGCGTCATCACGACGAGCAGCTCGACGGTCAATGTGACCTACACCAACCGCCAGGGCATCGGCTTCTACGACACCGGCAGCGGCTTCGACTACTGGGCCGCCGGCAACCCCTACACCAGCAGCGTCGTCGACAACCGCCCCACGGGCTCGGACCAGATCGCACTGGCCTACGCCGGCTCCCAGACCCTGCATTTCTCGCAGGCCGTCGCCAACCCGGTGTTCGCCTTCATCAGCCTGAACGGCAACGGCTACGGCTTCGACCAGGACTTCGACATCCTCAGCGTCGGCTGCGGCTACTGGGGCTGCGGCAATGTGACCAAGAACGTCATCGACCATGGCGGCGGCGTGTTCGAGTACCAGCTCATCGGCACGGGCGAACCCCATGGCGCCATCCGCTTCAAGGGCAGCTTCGACACCGTCACCTGGAACAGCCTGACCAACGAGTTCTGGAACGGCTTCACGGTCGGCGTGCAGGGCACGGCGGTCGAGGTCTTCGGCGTGCCCGAGCCCACGGGCCTGGCGCTGACTGGCCTGGCACTGGCGCTGGCAGCCGGCGCGCGCCGCCGCCGCAGCTGAAGCGCCCGAAACCCGAAAAACGGCGGTCCACGGGGCCGCCGTTTGCATTTCCGGGCCGCCTGGAAACCCCCTCGGCTGGACAGCGAAACCCTAATTGCGGCCGCAAATTCAACACGGCCCCAAATCTTTCCAACCAGTAATGAATCGGATCCGACGCGGATATTCCCGCGCGCCCGAATCGCCCCGTTTCCGTCACCAAGCTGACGAATGTAAAGGTTTCCATTGACAGTTTCCGGACGGCAGTCCCGATCGCGCTGACGCGGGCGCCACGCATCGCCTTGCTGCGCTTCTGCCCAACCCAAGTGTTGGACTGCTGCAACGGCACGGTCAAGAACTGGTTAAGCGACGGACTTGTTAAATCAGTGATGACCCTAGGTCGGCGCCCTGACCCCAGCCCGAAGGGGGTCGTATCCCTAACATGAAGTTTCGAGCCTGATGGCCGCGCCGCCCCACCCGGGTGGGGCTGGGCTCGAAACACCCCTTTGACGGACCATTTATGCCCACGCCTTTCTCCCATTTCAAACCTGCCCGCAAACCCATTGCGCTCGCAGTCCTTGGTTTGATCCTGGCGCAGCACGCTGCTGCGCAACAAACCCCGGCCGACGACAACAAGTCGACTCCCGCTGCAGAAACTGCCGCTCAGAAAACTGAGCCGCAAAAGCTGGAAACGGTCTTCGTTACTTCCGGCTCCCGCATCAAGCGCGACAACTACAGCACCGCAGCCCCGCTGCTGGTCGTGAAGTCCGAAGACGCCGCACTGGCCGGCTACAGCTCCACCACCCAGATCCTGCAGGGCACGGCCGTCACCGGCGGCCAGGGCCAGGTCAACAATGCCTTCGGTGGCTACGTCACCGACGGCGGCCCGGGCGCCAACACCATCGGCCTGCGCGGCTTCGCCCCGACGCGTTCGCTGGTGCTGCTGAACGGCCGCCGCATGTCGCCTTCGGGCACGCGCGGCTCCGTCGGTGCCGCCGACCTGAACACGCTGCCCAACTCCATCGTCGACCGCATCGAAGTGCTGAAGGACGGCGCATCGTCCATCTACGGCTCCGACGCCGTGGCCGGTGTGATCAACATCATCACCAAGAAGGACCTGACCTCCATCACCGTGGATGGCTCGATGTCCCGCACGGTGGACGGCGGTGCCAACACCTACAACTTCTCCGTTGCCGGTGGCCTGGTGACGGACCGCACGCGCTTCCTGGCCTCGTACAACTACAACGAGCTGAGCAGCATGACGCTGGCCCAGCGTGACTGGACCACCTGCAATACCGACTACCGCCGCACCAGCGTCAACGGCGTGGTGGGCGAGTGGGGCAGCAGCGACACCATCGACCCGCTGACCGGCAAGGCCAAGTGCTACCCCATCACGGGCACGGGCTCCAACGGCGTCACCATCAACACCATCGGCACCAACACCATGACCGGTGTCGGCGCCGTCAACGCGACGGGCACGAGCTTCAACCGCTGGCGTCCGAACTCGGCCGTCACGACGGGCCTGGTGGGCTTCGAAGGCGTGGGCGGTGGCCAGACCACCAACACCAATATCCGCGACACCTTCGATCCGCGCACGCTGAACCGCACGCTGATCTCGCCGGTGCGCAACCACAACCTCTACGCACAGGGCGGCGTCGACCTGCAGGCCCTGGGTGATGCCGAGCTGTACTACGAAGTGCTGCTGAACCGCCGCGAGTCCTCGCAGGTCGGCTATCGCCAGCTGTCGCTGGACTACATCAAGGGCAGCCCCCTGATCCCGTCCAACCTGGCCTCCAGCACCTTCTCGGGCCCGGTCAACACCAGCAACGGCCAGAACGTCGGCGTGCGCGCCTTCATCGGCTTCGGCAACGACAGCAGCAGCCAGAACGTGGACTTCGTGCGCACGGCCGTCGGCCTGCGCGGCGCCATCCCGGCCATCAACTGGGACTACGACGCGTCGTGGACCCACGCCGAAAGCCGTGGCAGCTACAACCAGCAATCCTTCCTGACCGACCGTCTGGCCAACAGCCTGAACGTGGTCGCCAGCGGCAGCGGCTTCGCCTGCGCGAATGGCGCCGCCGGTTGCGTGGCCGCGCCCAAGCTGACCTCCGCCGTCATCGGCGGCCAGCTGCCGCAGGCCTGGGTCGACTACGTCTGGCAGAACGTCACGGGCCTGACCAAGTACAAGGAAGACGTCGTGACCGCCTCGGTCACGGGTTCGCTGTTCAAGCTGCCCTACGGTGAAGTGAAGGCCGCCTTCGGCGCCGAGTTCCGCAGCAACAAGATCGACGACACGCCGTCGCTGGATTCGCAGAACAACAACCTGTACAACCTGACCTCGTCCACGCCGACGCGCGGCAGCGACAAGGCCACGGACTTCTTCGGCGAGCTGGAAATCCCGGTGCTGAAGAACGTGCCCCTGGCCAAGGAACTGACGCTGAACGCCTCGACGCGTTACGCCGACTACAAGTCCTATGGCTCGGACTCGACGTACAAGTTCGGCGCCGTCTGGGCTCCCGCCAGCTGGATCTCGCTGCGCGGCACCAACGGCACCTCCTACCGCGCCCCGGCGCTGTATGAGCAGTTCCTTGGCGCCACCACCGGCTTCCTGAGCAGCGCCGGCGACCCCTGCAACAGCTGGGACGATCCGGCCAAGGCCGGCACGCCCCGCGCCAAGAACTGCGCCGCTGAAGGTCTGCCCGCGGGCTACCAGGCCACGTCCAGCATCACCGTCGTCAACTCCGGCGGCCGCGCTGCCGGCCTGAAGGCCGAGACGTCCAAGAACGCCTCCTGGGGCATCGTGCTGCAGCCCACCCTGCCGACCGGCATGGGCTCGCTGTCGCTGGCCGTCGACCGCTTCGACCTGAAGGTGGACAACGGCGTGTCGCGCGCCGGCACGGGCGCCATCCTGCAGCGCTGCTACGACGATCCGCAGTTCCGCCAGGGTGGCGGCTTCTGCCGTCTGGTCAACGCTCGCAACCCCACCTCCAACGCACTGACGGTGAACGACAGCTATGTGAACCTGGCCACGGACATCGTCCGCGGCTTCGATTACACGGCCCAGTACACCAACGAGATCGGCACCGGCAAGCTGAAGGTGGACCTGTCGCTGACGCAGTACAAGTCGCAGGCCAGCAAGCTGTTCGCCGAAGACGCGCTGGATGACACCAACGGCAACGTCGGCACGCCGAAGTGGTCGGGTCAGCTGGACGTCAAGTACACGCTGAAGAACTGGAGCGTCTTCTACGGCCTGGAGTGGATCGACAAGACGTCGAGCTACGCCTACTACGAGGAAGATCCGGCGACCAGCCGCTTCAAGCTGAACACGCCGGCCTACTTCCTGCACTCGATGTCGCTGACCTACAGCGACACCGTGAGCAAGTGGAAGGCCACCGTCGGCGTGCGCAACCTGATGGACAAGAAGCCCCCGACGATTTCCTCGGGCGTCTACAACCTCGTGGGCAACGCACCGCTGTACAGCGGCTATGACTACATGGGCCGCCGCGTCTTCGTGAACGTCTCGAAGACCTTCTGATCGATCTGACGGTCTGATGCCCTGGCAACTGCGGTTGCCAGGGCTTTTCTTTAGGTGCCACACCCATGAAAACCTGCTTGAACAAGATGGGCCGGCTGCTTGCGATCGCAGCCGCCGTCGCCCTGTCCCAGCCGGCCCTGGCCGCCGATGCGCCGCCCCCGATCCGTGTCCCCAGCGTCGAGACGCTGGCGCAGTTCCCGGGCATGACGGGCTTCCGCATCTCGCCCGACGGCAAGCACATGATTGCCGTCCAGAGCCAGGGCGACAACCGCAGCATCCTGGTCTGGAAGCTGGCCGACCTCGCGGCCAAGCCGACCGTGATCGGCGCCAAGAACATGCAGATCAGCAGCGCCTCGTTCCTGAAGAACGACATGCTGCAGGTCACGATGACGCAGCCCTACGACTGGCGTGGGGACGAGATCACCAAGACCTTCATCTCCAAGCTGTTGTTCACCGACCTCGAGGGCAAGAACTGGATCGAGCCGACGGTGTCGGGCGACGTGCCCCGCTCCGAGGCTGCCAAGAAGGTCGCCGCGCTGGCCAACCCGACGGTGCTCAACCGGCTGCTGTCCGACCCCGACAACATCATCATCCAAAGCGGCTCGCGCACCGAAGGCCGCGACATCTACCGCTACAACCTGCGCACTAACAAGGCCTCGCGCATCATGCGGCTGGGGGAGTGGGACAACACCGTGCGCGTGAATAGCGCCGGCCAGCCCTGGGCCAAGTCGCGGGCCGGCATCGACGCGGAAGGCGCGTTCGTCGCCATCGACCTGCGCAACGCCGATGGCGAATGGGCCGAGCATTTCCGCAGCTACGTGAAGAACCGCGACGTCGTGGACGTCGTCTCGCTGGGCAGCAAGCCCGGCACGGCCATCATCCGCAGCAATGTGGGCCGCGAGTTCACGGGCCTGTACGAGTACGACATCGCCAGCCGCAAGGTGGGTGCCGCCGTGTTCGAGCACAAATACTTCGACGCCACCGGCGTGCGCTCCTTCCGCGACGACGACGCGCCCGCTGGCGAAGGCTTCGACGGCTACGCCTTCGACGGGCAGCTGGGCGGCGATGAGCACTGGGACAACCCCAAGCTGGACGCGGCCGTGCGCGGCGTGGCGCAGGCGCTGGGCATCAAGGACATCAACCAGGAGCTCGTCGCTGTCGGCAGCGGTGAGCGCGCGACGATCCGCGCCTTCGACGGCGTGCAGGTGCGGCTCGTCTCCTACATCGGCGGTGAAACGCCCACCTACCTGATCCGCGTCAGCGGCCTGACCTACCCCACCGAGCACTATCTGCTGCGCGGCCAGAGCATCCAGTTGCTGGCCAAGGAGTACCCCGAGGTCGACAAGCGTGCGCTGGGCACGGCCCGCTTCGTCTACTACAAGGCCCGCGACGGCCTCAACATCCCGGCCTACCTGACGGTGCCCAATCCGCAGCTGTGCGGCCCGGGCCCCTACGCCACCGTCATCCATCCGCACGGCGGCCCATGGGCGCGTGACACGATGGACTACGACCGCTCGGGCTGGGTGCCGCTGTTGGTGTCGCAGTGCCGCGTCGTGCTGCAGCCGCAGTTCCGCGGCTCGGCGGGCTGGGGCCGCACGCTCTGGTACGCCGGCGACCGCGAGTGGGGCCAGAAGATGCAGGACGACAAGGACGACGGCGCCAAGTGGCTGGTCAGCGAGAAGCTGGCCGACCCCAAGCGCATCGCCATGTTCGGCTTCTCCTATGGCGGCTACTCGGCGTTTGCCGCCGCGGTGCGGCCCAACGGCCTGTACAAATGCGCCATCGCCGGTGCCGGCGTGTCCGACATCGAGCGCATCGGCGCGCGCCTGTTCACCAACCCCTTCTTCCAGTCGGCCCAGGAGCCCACCATGCGTGGCCTGAATCCGCTCGCGAAGGCAGACAAGATCGAGATTCCGATCATGGTCTACCACGGTGACCGGGACCAGACCGTGCCGCTGATCCAGTCGGAACTCTTCGTCGACAAGGCCAAGGCCGCCGGCAAGCCCGTGGAATATCACGTGCTGCAGGACTACGCCCACGGCCCCGCCTGGACGCGCAAGACCAATGCCGATCAGCTGAACCTGATCAGCAGCTATCTGGCAACGGGCTGCGGCAAGGGCGGTCTCTGATCGGCTGACGCACCTGCCAACAAAAAACGGCGGCCCGAGGGCCGCCGTTTCCTTTCGGGCCTGGCTTACAGGCAGCAGGCCATCAGCTGCTGCATGCAGCAGGCCAGGTCGCCGCAGCAGTTCTGGGCGGCGAAGGCGACGGCCGAGGCCGACAGCAGGGCGACCGCAGCAGCGGCGCGGATCAGTTTGGATTTCATGAATGTCCTTTGAAGTTGGATGAGAGAAGCGAAGACGCTCGCGCCTAGTCGGGCGGCGTCCAGATCTCGTCAATCCAATCGTCAAAGGCCACGGCCAGGGCCACCGGGCCGAGGCGGGCTGGGGCAGTAGCGAACTGCAGCGGTTCGGGCGCGGGCAGCGCCGCGGGGCTGGTGGCGCACAGCGCGCAGACGGCGACGCAGGCCGGCATCGCATCGCAGCCGCCCTGCTCGCAGCAGGGCTGGCTGGCGCGCGCCAGCGGCACCAGGGCCAGGCCGGCGAGCAGCATCAGCACGAGGGCGAAGCGGCGCAGCATGGGTGGACTCTAGCGCCGCAGCCTCAGACCTTCATGGAGAAGGGGTTGAAGTTGGTGCCGCGGTCGTAATGGTCTTCGCCCTCGACGCGCTTCAGGAAAGCCACGACCTTGGCCGTCAGCGGGTACATGACGGCCTCCCAGATGGTCTTGAAAAGATATTGGGTGACGATGACGGCGAAGAGCTGGTCGTTGGGCCAGATGCCGTAGAAGGCGATCAGGAAGAAGACGCCGGTGTCGACGAGCTGGCCGACGACGGTAGAGCCGACGATGCGCGCCCACAGGAAGCGACCGGCCGTTGCGATCTTCATCTTGGCCAGCACGAAGCTGTTGGCAAAGCTGCCGCAGGCGAAGGCGATCATGGAGCCGGCCACGATGCGCCAGGTGTTGCCAAAGACGGCGTCCAGGTGCGGCTGGTAGGCCGCCATGAAGTCGTTCTGCGCCGGCGGCAGGTTGACGACGACGAAGGCCATGAAGGCCGAGAACACCAGCGCGCCGAAGCCGGCCCAGACGACGCGGCGGTCGCGCCCATAGCCGTAGACCTCGGTCAGGATGTCGCCAAAGATGTAGCTGATCGGGAAGAAGAACAGGTCGGCGCCGAAGGTGACGGTGCCGATGACGGGCAGCGTCAGCTGGGCCGCCTTGGCCGCGCCGATCAGGTTGGAGCACAGCAGCACGCAGACGAAGGCCGCCATGATCAAGTCGTAGTACTTGAAGCTGCGGGGCGCTGATGGGGTCATGGGGCTCCTCCTGTTGGAGCCGGCATTGTCAGCGCGCGCCGGTGAGGCGCAAGAGCGTCTGGTGCAGCTTGGGCGTGTCGATGGGCTTGGTCAGGAAGTCGTTCATGCCCGCCGCGAAGGCGTCGTCGCGCTCGGAGATCAGCGCCGCCGCCGTCAGCGCGACGATGGGCAGCTCCGACGCCTTGAAGTGCTTGCGCAGCTCGCGCGTCGCGTCATGCCCGCCCATGACGGGCATCTGCACGTCCATCAGCACGATGTCGAAGGGCTTGCCGACGCTGGCCGCGGCCAGCACGGCCTCGATGGCCTGACGGCCGTCGCTGGCCTGGGCGACCTCCATGCCCCACTGCTCGAGCTGGGCCACGGCAATGAGCATGTTGACCGGGTGGTCTTCGGCGATCAGCACGCGCCGGCCATGCAGGGCCTCGTGGGCCGCGCTCTGGGCGCGCGTCTCGCGCGGCTGGTGGGCCATGGGCGCCGGCGCGGCGGGCAGGGGCAATTCGGCCCAGAAGGCCGAGCCCTCGCCCGGTGCGCTGTTGACGCCGACCTCGCCGCCCATCAGCGTGGCGAGCTCGCGGCAGATGGACAGGCCCAGACCCGTGCCGCCGAAGCGCCGCGTCGTCGACTCGTCGGCCTGGGTGAAGGGCTGGAAGAGGCGGCCCTGCTGCTCGAGCGCGATGCCGGGGCCGGTGTCGCGCACCTCGACATGCACCCATTCGCCGGCGCTGCCGCGCGCGTTGGCGGGCAGGGCGCGCACGCTGACGGTGACGCCACCGGTCTCGGTGAACTTCAGCGCGTTGGTCAGGTAGTTGGACAGGATCTGGCGCGTGCGCAGCGGGTCGCCGAAGACCCAGCTCGGCAGGGCCGGGTCGATCTCGACGGCAAAGGTCAGGCCGCGCGCCTGCGCCAGCGTCAGATAGGCCAGGCGGATGGAGCCGAGCAGCTCGCGCAGCGAGAAGGGCTGGGTCTCCAGCGTCAGGCGGCCGGCCTCGATCTTGGACAGGTCGAGGATGTCGGAGATCAGGCCGGACAGGCTCTCGGCGCTGTCCATCATCTGGTTCAGGTAGTCGCGCCGCTGCTCCGGCGAGATGTCGGGCTGCTGGGCCAGCCGGCCGAGGCCGAGCAGGCCGTTGAGCGGCGTGCGGATCTCGTGGCTGGTGTTGGCCAGGAAGGCGCTCTTGGCGCGGCTGGCGGCCTGGGCCTCGTCCTTGGCGTGGGCAAGCTGGTCCTCGACGCGGCGGCGCTCGGTGACGTCCTCGATGATCCAGATGGTGCCGCCGCGGCTGGGGTGGGCGGTGTCGACCACCTGGGCCAGCAGGCGGGCCAGGAAGGTGGAGCCGTCGCGGCGGCGCATGGTGCGCTCGGCCTCGACCTGCTCGCCGTTGGCCAGGCGCGGCCCCAGGTCGCGGCCGACGGACTGCCAGTCTTCGACGCTGGGCCAGACGACGCTGCCATGCTGGCCGATCAAGGCGCCGCGCTCCCAGCCGAACATGGCCTCGACGCGCGGGTTGGCCAGCACGAACTGCTGGTCGCGCGTGAGGGCAATGCCGATGGACGCGTTCTCGAGGATGGCACCGTGCACGAGGCGGGTGCGTTCGCTCTCCGACACGTCGCGCGCATACAGCACGAGGTAGTTCTGCCCGTCCATCTCGAAGGGCGCGACCGACACCAGCATGGAGACGGCGCTGCCGTCCTTGCGGCGGAAGCTGATGGGCACATTGCTGGCGATGCCGTCACGGCGGACGGATTCGCGCACGGCCGTGCGGTCGGCCGCGTTGTGCCAGATGCCGATCTCCTCGGACGTGCGGCCCAGCACCTCGGTGCTGTTCCAGCCGGTCAGGGATTCGAAGGCCTTGTTGACCATCGCGTAGCGGCCGCTCTCGGCCTCGGTCAACGTGATGAGGTCGGGGCTGGTGGCGACGAGATGGGACAGCAGGCCTTCACTGCGGCGCAGCGCGTCCTGGGCCCGGCTCTGCTCGGTCTGGTCGGTGAAGAAGGTCAGCGTGGCCGGGCCGCTGGCCGTCTCGACCCGCACGCTGGTGGCCTGCACGAGGCGGCGGCGGCGCGACAGCGTGCGCAGCCGGTACTCGGCCATGGGCTGCATGGCGCCCGGGGCCATGCCTTCCAGGCGCGCGGCCTGCTGGCGGGCCGTCTCGTCGTCGCCCGGCTCGTAGTGGCTGAACAGGTCCTGGCCGATCATGCTGGAGCGCTGCGCATAGCCGAACATGGCCATGGCGGCGGGGTTGGCGTCGACGACGCGGCCCCAGCGGTGCAGCACCAGCGGGCTGGGCGAGCGGCGGAACAACTCGCGGTAGCGTGTCTCGGTGGCCTGCACGGTCTGCTCGGCGGCCACTTCGCCCGTCACGTCACGGCCCACGCCCCAGTAGCCGCGGAAATTGCCCTGCGCGTCGAAGCGCGGCTCGCCGCTGATGGAGACCCAGCGCGGGTTGCCGTCGACACCGACGCGGCGCGCCACCATGCCGTGGAAGGGCCGGTGCGATTCGAGGTCGGCACGGTGGGCATCGAGCTCATCGTCGTTCAGCCCCATGCCGTCGAGTTCCCAGGGCGTCTTGCCCAGGCGGCAATTCAGGTCCAGGCCCGAGGCACCGGGTCTCTCCTCGGCGACATGGGTGAAGCGGAACTCGCGGTCCATCTCCCAGTACCAGTCCACCGCCATGCCGAGCAGGCCGCGAAAGCGCGCAGTGCGCTCGTCGGCCTCGGCAAGGGAGCGCTTGACCATCTTCAGCAGGCCCAGGCCCGCCACCAGGCCCGAGCCCAGCAGGCTGAACTGCACGATGGCCCGCAGCGCGAGGCTGGACGAGGCCATGGGATGGGTGGCCCAGCCCAGCGCCTCGCCAGCGCCCAGGCCGGCCAGGGCAAGCACCCCGAGAAGCGTCAACACGACGCCGGCGGACAGGCCCAGCAGCCCGGTTGCGAAGGCGACGACCAGGCTCATCAGCGGCAGGCTCAGCGACCACAGGCCGAGGTCGCGCGACACCGCGGCGGCCACCGGCAGGGCCAGCACCAGCGTCATCATGCCCAGTGCGATGAGGGGCTGCTCCTTGCGGCGCGGCGCGCGCGTCAGCACCACCAGGCGCAGCAGGGCCAGCACCGCGATCAGCAGCGCCAGCGCCGCGGGCGGCCAGCCGTCCAGCCACTCACCGGGCTGGCGTGTGAACCACAGCAGGAAGGCCACCGGCACGAAGACCGGCCCGCAGGCCAGCAGGAAGACCCGCGAGGCCTGCCAGCGCATGCTGCTTTGCAAACGTTCCCGCTGCTCTTCGGCCGGTTCGGCGTGCCCGACGAGGCTGCTGAGTTCGTCGCCGGTCCGCCCCATGTTCAGGCGAGGGCTCTGCGGGTGGCTTCAGCGACGGCGCGGGCGCGCTCGGCGAAGTCGGCACCGCTGCTGGCGTAGAGGATGGCGCGCGAGGAGTTCACGGCCAGCGGCGCGCTGCGGCCGGCGGCCTGCACGACGGCGGCCGCATCACCGCCCTGGGCGCCAACGCCGGGCACCAACAGGGGCAGCGTGGGCGCGAGTTCGCGCACGCGGGCGATCTCGCCGGGGTAGGTGGCACCGACGACCAGGCCGAGCTGGCCGTTGCGGTTCCACTGCGTCTCGGCCAGATGGGCCAGGTGCTCGAACAGGCGCGGCTGGCCGGGCACGTCGGCCAGGCGCTGCATCTGCCAGTCGTCGCCGCCCTTGTTGGAGGTGCGGCACAGCAGGATGGCGCCCTTGCCCTCATAGGCGAGGTAGGGCTCGACGGAGTCGAAACCCATGAAGGGCGACAGCGTGACGGCGTCGGCCTGGTAGCGCACGAAGGCCTCGCGGGCGTACTGCTCGGCCGTGGAGCCGATGTCGCCGCGCTTGGCGTCGAGGATGACCGGCACGCCGGGCGCGACCTCGTGGATGTGTGAGATGAGGCGCTCGAGCTGAGCCTCCGCGCCGTGGGCGGCGAAGTAGGCGATCTGCGGCTTGAAGGCGCAGACGAGGTCCTTGGTGGCGTCGACGATGGCCGCGCAGAAATCGTAGAACTTCGACGCATCACCCGCCCAGGCACCCGGCAACCTGGACGGCTCCGGGTCGAGGCCGACACACAGGCGCGATTGGGGAGTCAGGGCTTGGAGCTGGGCAACGAAGGTCATCAGTAAGCGGAGATGGGAATGGTGCGGGCGAGCACGAATTCTGCAAAAGCTTCGGCCGGCAGCGGCCGGCTGAACAGATAGCCCTGCACGGCCTGGCAGCCCTGGCGGCGCAAGAAGGCGAGCTGGCCCTCGGTCTCGACGCCTTCGGCCAGCGTCTGCAGGCCCAGGGCGCCGGCCATGCGGATGACGGCGTCGACGATGGCACGGTCTTCGGCGTCATCGGTCAGGTCGCGCACGAAGGACTGGTCGATCTTGAGCTTGCTGACGCGGAATTTCTTCAGATAGGACAGCGACGAATACCCGGTGCCGAAGTCGTCGATGGACAGATGCACGCCGCGGGCATGCAGCTCGTTCATGACGGTGATGGCGACGGCCGGGTTGTCCATGGCGGCGCCCTCGGTCAGCTCCAGCTCCAGGCGCTCGGCCGGCATGCCGACTTCATCGAGCACGCGACCGACGAGTTCGGGCAGGTCGTCATGGCGGAACTGCACGGCCGACAGGTTGACGGCCATGGTCAGCTCGGGGAGGCCTGCGGCATCCCAGCGGCGCAGCTGGCCCAGCGCCTCGCGCAGCACCCATTCGCCGATGGGCAGGATGAGGCCGGAGGTCTCGGCGACGGGAATGAATTCAGCCGGCGACACCCAGCCCAGCTCGGGATGGTTCCAGCGCAGCAGCGCTTCGGCGCCGACGATGTGGCTCTCGCCGCCGGCATCCAGCGCGAACTGCGGCTGGTAATGCAGGCTGAGCTGGTTGCGCTCCTGGGCGCGCCGCAATGCGTTCTCCAGCTGCAGCGTGCGAGCCGACTGGGCCTGCATCTCGCTCGTGAAGAAGCGGTAGGCGTTGCGGCCGTCCTTCTTGGCACGGTACATGGCCGCGTCGGCGCATTTGCACAGGGTGTCGAAATCGTCGCCGTCGGTCGGGAACATCGCGATGCCCATGGACGGCGTGACGGTCAGCTCCTGCTGGTCGACATGGAAGGGCGCGCTGGCCAGCGCCATCAGCTTGGTGGCCAGGTGGGCGGCACCGGCGATGTCGGTCAGCGGCAGCACGAGGACGAATTCGTCGCCGCCCATGCGGGCCACGGTGTCCTGCTCGCGCACGGCGCCGCGCAGCCGGCCGGCCAGCTGGTTCAGCAGGCTGTCGCCGACGCGGTGGCCGAGGGAGTCGTTGACGTTCTTGAAGTGGTCCAGGTCGAGGAAGAGCACGGCCAGCGGCTCGTCACCGCGGCGCGCGATGTCGATGGCCTGGCTGGCACGGTCGGCCAGCAGGTGGCGGTTGGGCAGGCCGGTCAAGCCGTCGAACAGCGCCAGGCGCTCGGCGCGGGCCTCGGCGGCCTGCTGCTCGGCCACCTTGAGCTCCAGCGCCGTGACGGTCTGGCTGAGCTGCTGGGTGCGCTGCTCGACCAGGGCCTCGAGCTGGGCCTTGGCCTGCACCAGCTCCAGCTCGGCCTGCTTGCGGGCGCTGATGTCCTGGGTGATCCAGATGGAGCCGCGCGACAGGTCGCTGCGGTCGATGGCCTTGCTGCGCACTTCGCAATAGATGGAGCTGCCATCCTTGCGGGCCAGCAGCATCTCGGCATGGAAGGAGTCGCCGCGCGACAGCGGTTCATAGCAGAGGTCGCCGGCGGCCTTCCAGTCCTCGTCGCTCAGGTACCAGGCGCGCGACAGCTGGCCGTCGAGCTCGCCCGGCTCGTAGCCGAACAGCTGCTCGAAGGCGCGGTTGCAACGCGTCACGCGGCGGCCGCGCAGGAAGACGATGCCGACCATGGCGTGGTCGAAGATGAGCTGCTGCTCGGCGTGCAGGTCCTGAAGCGCGGCGTCGGCCTGCTTGCGCTCGCTGATGTCGTCGACGATCCAGATCGAACCGTCGGCCGGATCGTCGGCATTGATGAGGCGGCCGGTCAGATGGGCCCAGAACAGCTCGCCGTTCTGGCGCCGCATCAGCTGCTCGCCGCGGAAGGTCTCGCCGGCGGCCAGCACCGGGTAGGCCCGGGCGCCCAGGCCGCGCGCGTCCTGCTCGGTTTCGTAGAGCTCGTGGCTGCTCTTGCCGACGGCCGCTTCCGGGCTGTCGAAGCCGTAGATCTCGGCGTAGCGCTGGTTGCAGCGCACCAGGGTGCGCGCCTTCACGAAGACGACACCGACGCCCGCGTTGGCCAGGATGACGTCCAGCTCGCGCAGCACTTGGCTGAGCGCAGGGTTGTCGCTGGAGTCGGGCGCGAGGCTCATGAAACGGCTATGCGGCGGCGGTGGTCTGACAGGCAGAAGGGGAGCGGAGCATGACCGGTTATTGTCTGGTCTCATGCACATCCTGGATACCGAACGCCTGTCGCTGCGTGAATTCACACCGCAAGACGCACCCTTCCTGCTCCGCCTTGTCAACGAACCGGGCTGGATACGCAACATCAACGACCCCGGCGTGCGCAGCGTCGAGGACGCCCTGGCCTGGGCCGAAGGGCGGCTCTTCAAGGCCTACCGGGAGCTCGGCCACGGCTTCTGGGCGCTGGAGCGCCGCGCGGACGGCGTGCTGGTCGGCATGTGCGGCCTGTTCAGGCGCCCCGCCCTGCCCGAGCCCGACCTCGGCTACGCGCTGCTGGCCGAGCACGAGGGCCAGGGCTATGCCGTCGAGGCCGCGCGCGCCTGCGTAGCCCACGCCAAGGCCGTACTGGGCTGGCCGGTGCTGATGGCCATCACGGCCGTCGACAACGAACCCAGCGTGGCATTGCTGGGCAAGCTGGGTTTCGTCGAGGGAGCTCAGGAGCAGCTCGAGGGCTACAACGAGCCCTCGAGGGTTTTCAAGCTCGTGCTCTGATCAGTTGAGGACAGAGCTACTCGCTGCGCTCGGGCGGTCTGTCCCGCAAAGCGTCTCTAATCGGTTGGGGACAGAGCTACTCGCTTGCGCTCGCTCGGTCTGTCCCGCAAAGCCATTAGATTCGCTTGGCCAGGTCTTGCGCCAGGCCCGTGTAGCTGCCCGGCGTCATCTTCAGCAGCCGCGCCTTCTCGGCCTTGGGCAGGTCCAGGCCCTCGATGAACGCGCGGATGGACTCCTGGGTGATGGCCTTGCCGCGCGTCAGCTCCTTGAGCTGCTCATAGGGGTTGGGCAGGCCGAAGCGGCGCATGACGGTCTGGATGGGTTCGGCCAGCACTTCCCAGGCGGCGTCGAGGTCGTCGGCAAGTGCGGTTTCGTTGAGCTCCAGCTTGCCCAGGCCCTTGGCCAGCGATTCATAGGCCAGCAACGCGTAGCCCAGGCCCACGCCCATGTTGCGCAGCACCGTGGAGTCGGTCAGGTCGCGCTGCCAGCGGCTCACGGGCAGCTTCTGGCTCAGGTGGGTCAGCACCGCGCTGGCGAGACCGAAGTTGCCTTCCGCGTTCTCGAAGTCGATGGGGTTGACCTTGTGCGGCATCGTCGAGCTGCCGATCTCGCCGGCCTTGGTCTTCTGCTTGAAGTAGCCCAGCGAGATATAGCCCCAGACGTCCCGCGACCAGTCGATCAGGATGGTGTTGGCGCGCGTGAAGGCGTCGAACAGCTCGGCCATGTAGTCGTGCGGCTCGATCTGGATGGTGTAGGGGTTGAACGTGAGCTTCAGCTGCTTCTCGATGACGCCCTTGGAGAACTTCTCCCAGTCATGCTTGGGCCAGGCCGACAGATGGGCGTTGAAGTTGCCGACGGCGCCGTTCATCTTGGCCAGCGGCTTGACGGCCGCGATGCGGGCCCGCGCCGTCACGAGGCGGGCCACGACGTTGGCGATCTCCTTGCCCACCGTCGTCGGGCTGGCCGTCTGGCCATGCGTGCGCGACAGCATCGGCACGGCCGCGAACTGGTGGGCCATCTTGCGCAGCGTGGCGACGATGCCGTCCAGGGCCGGCAGCATGACCTCGTCGCGCGCGGCCTTCAGCATCAGCGCATGGCTGGTGTTGTTGATGTCCTCGCTGGTGCAGGCGAAGTGCACGAACTCGCTGGCGGCCAGCAGTTCCGGCTGGCTTTCGAAGCTGCGCTTGATCCAGTACTCGACGGCCTTGACGTCGTGGTTGGTCGTGCGCTCGATGGCCTTGATCTCCTCGGCATCGGCCTCGCTGAACTTCTTGACGAGGCGGCGCAGGCGCGAACGCGAGGCACTGGACAGCGGCTTGAACTCCTTGAAGCCGGCGTCGGACAGCGCGATGAACCACTCCACCTCGACCTGCACGCGGCGGTGCATCAGGCCGTACTCGGACAGCAGCGGGCGCAGGGCCGCGACCTTGGCGGCATAGCGGCCGTCCAGCGGCGAGAGGGCGCTGATGGCGGAGTATTCGGAAGTGGACATGGCGGGCCGGGCGGATCGTGGAAAACCCGCAATTCTAGGGAGGGTCTGCAAGGCCCCTGGGTGTCGCGGCGAGGTCTTTGCCGGATGCTGGGCCAGGCGCGGGCCGCCGCCCAGGCTTTTCTGCCTGGGCAAGGGTCGCAACGCCGACCAGCGCCGGCAAAGCCACGCCCCGAAGGGTTTGCGACAGAACCGGCCCGCGCGGGTGTTGCCCCGCTCGCTGGGGCAGCAGCCCCAGCTTCGCAGCACGCCTACTCGCGGGCCAGTTCTGCCGCAAACGCGGCACCCAGGGGCCTTGCAGACCCTCCCGTTCAGCGCTCGCTGAAGAACCGCACCCGCTCTTCGTCAGCCGGATGGGTCGAGATCGCGATGGCCAAAGGGCTGTTTTCCACCGTCGCCTTGTGCTTCTCGGCCAGGCGCTTGAAGAAGGCTGCCATGCGCGCGGTGTCGGCGCCGCCGGCGCGCGCCAGCGCCCGGCCGTATTGGTCGGCCTCGCGCTCGTTGTCGCGCGAATAGGCATTGCCCGCCAGCACGGCCGGCGCGGAGGCCAGCAGGGCCGAGAAGTCGCCGACGATGACCGAGGCCACGATGCTGACCGCACCGGCGCGCAGCATCAGCCGCAGGCCATGGCGGTGGCGCACATGGCCGATCTCGTGGGCCAGCACCGTCATCACCGCATCGGGCTCGTCGGCCAGCAGTTCCAGCAATTCGTCGGTGATGACGATGTCGCCGCCGGGCAGTGCAAAGGCGTTCGGGCCCAGGGTCTTGCCGCCATCGCGGAAGTGGATCTCGAAGCGCTCGGGCAGGGTCGGCCCACCGCCGCTGCGCGCCCTCGCGACGGCGCTGTCCCAGCGCCCGCGCCAGGCCTGCTGCTGCGCGGCCGATAGCCGGCTGGGCCTGAGCCACTCGCCCTCCAGGCTGTTCAGCACATGCTCGCCGAGGCGGCGTTCGGCCGCCAGCGGCATGGCGTTGACCGCCGTGTCCACCGCCCAGGGCAGCCCCCAACGGTAGGCCGCGGCCAAGCCGGCCACCAGCAGCACCAGGGACAGCGCGGCCAGCCGCCAGCTCTGCTGCCAGCGCACGACGACGCTGTCGCCGCGGCCCGAAGCCTGCGCCCAGGCATCGAAGGCTGGCGCGTCGGCGAAGCTCAGCAGGCCGCCGCCGGGCAGCAGGATCTGACGCTGGCCGTGGCGCTGGCGCTCGGGCCAGGTCAGGCTGGACACGGCGGCGCTGTGCTCGCCGTAATGCAGCATCGCACCGTCCAGCCAGACCTCCACCGGCCGCGCACGCGCGCTGCGGCCATCGAACCAATCGGCGGCGAGGCGGGGAGAGCTGTCCATCACAGGCCCATGTCGATGCCGAAGAAGTCGCCTGCGATGTCGCCGGTCGCATCCGCATGCCCATGCTGGCTGGCGGCCACCCAGTCGGCGGGGTCGTCATCGCAGCCGATGCTGACCGCTTCCAGGCGCAGCCGCGCCGTGGCGACGGCCGCGAAGGGGCGGTACAGGCTCAGCGTCAGCGCCGTCAGCAGCCAGTTCTTCAGCGTCAGCGTGAACAGCGAGCGGAACTTCAGCCGGCTCTTGAAGCCCAGCGCCTCGCTGCGTGTGCCATTCCACGCCAGGTTCTGCATGCGGGCCGCCCCGTAGGGAAAGACGGCGGCGAAGGTCAGCAGATAGCTGAGCGTGAGCCCGATGGTCACCAGCACGGCACCGGTGGCGCCGCGTCCGGTGCCTCCCATGGCCCGCGCCAGCACGAACATCACCGCCACGATCGTGCCGGCCACGGCCATCGCCAGCAGCGCGATGCCGACGGTCTTCAGCGACAGCAGATAGACCTTGGCCACCGACAGCTTCACGCGGCCATGCTGGCCGGCAATGCGATACCCATTGTGCTGGTAGCGCTTGAACAGCGTCAGCGACCAGGGCGTGAACAGCATCATGCACAGCGCGCCGATGGAGTACAGCGCCATGCCCGGCGTGAAGCCGCCGCCGGCCTTGATGGCCTCGGGGTCCAGCGCCGACGCGCCGCCGACCAGGGCGATGGCCGGCAGATAGCTGGGTGCACAGCTCAGGTAGGCGTCACGCAATGAGCCGTCGAAGCGCATGCGCAGGCCGCGCCAGCTGGTGTTGCCCAGGCGGAACTGCAGCGAGGCCCGCCACAGCGCGGGCCAGACGGCGCACAGGATCAGGAAGGCGATGAAGGCCGCCGTGGTGGAGAAACGGCCCGCGCCGCTGTAGACCCCCATCAGCAGCACCAGCAGCAGGAAGCCGCGGAACATCTTCCACGGGTCGCCATGGAAGCTCAGCGCCTGGCCGTCGACCAGCGTGTTGGCGTAGAAGTAGCGGATGCGCCTGGCCTTGGCAAAAGGCAGATAGAGCCCGAACGTGACCAGGGTGAGCAGCAGATTGACGGCCCAGATGCGGAAATATTCGCTGCCCGAACCCGTGAAGCGGATTTCGAGGACACGCGGCACGGGCGGCAACGGCGAAGGAGCCGCATCGGTGGCGGCATTGATGTCGAGCATGAGCACTCCCTGGATGATGGCCACCGTCTACTGCAGTGGGCCGGGCGACACTCTGGCGGCCCGGGGCCGGGCTGGCAACCCCTGGCTGCGGTGGCTGTCGGCCCCAGCCGACAGGCCTTTTTCACGGGCGGCCGCCCCCGGGGCGCTGGCTAGAATCGTTTCGACTTGTGATCCCCTTGCCTGCCCTATGACGATGAAGTTGATCGGTTCTCTCGCCAGCCCTTACGTGCGCAAGGTGCGCATCGTGATGGCCGAGAAGAAGCTCGATTACCAATTGGTGCTCGAAGACGTCTGGGGCAGCGACGCCATCCTGAAGATGAACCCGCTGGGCAAGGTGCCCTGCCTGGTCATGGAAGGCCAGGACTCCATCACCGGCGCCGTCTTCGACTCGCGCGTCATCGTCGAGTACGTGGACACGCTGTCGCCGGTGGGCAAGCTCATCCCCGAGCGCGGCCGCGAGCGTTGCGAGGTGCGCACCTGGGAAGCCCTGGCCGACGGCATCGTCGACGCGGCCATCCTCGTGCGCCTGGAGCGCACCTGGGCCCATCGCCCCGCCGAACAGCGCAACCAGGCCTGGATCGACCGCCACCTGACCAAGGTCACCGCCGCGCTGGCCGCGATGAGCCAGGGCCTGGGCGAGAAGCCCTGGTGCTCGGGCAATCACTTCTCGCTGGCCGACATCGCCGTCGGCTGCGCGCTGGGCTGGCTGGAGTTCCGCTTCCCCGAGATCAACTGGCGCGAGGCGCACCCGAACCTGGCCCGTCACATGGACAAGCTGTCACAGCGCCAGAGCTTTGCGGACTCGGTCCCCTCGGCCCAAGCGCCGGTGCCCGTGCCGGCCTGACTGATCAGGCGATCAGCAGTTCGCGCGAGCGGACGTGCAGCAGTCGCACCAGGCGCCAGATGCGGCGCTCGATCTCGGCGACCTCCAGCTTCCACAGCGTGGCGATCTCCGCCAGCAGCAGGCCCTGAGCCAGCAGTGTCAGCAGATGACGGCTGGCCTGGTCGATCTGTCGGCCGGCGGGGCTGGCGTCCAGCGGTGCGGCATCCTGACGCGCCATGGTCAGCGGGCTGCGCTCGATGCCGAAGGCGGCCAGGGCCTGGCGGGCCAGCTGCGGGTTGAACATGGCGCGCCGGTCATGCAGCCTGGTCAGCGCTTCGACCAGGCCCGCACCGCTGCCGTCATCGACGTGATAGGCGTTGGCACCGGCACTCAGCGCCGCGAACAGCTGCAGGTCGTCGGCGGTGGGCGTCAGCAGCAGCAGCTGGGGTCGCACCGGCAGGCGGCCGAGTTCGTGGGCGACACGCATGGCGTGGCTGTCGACCAGGCGCAGGTCGGTGGCGACGATGTCGGGCGCCAGCGCGCCCAGCTCCTCCAGCGCATCGGCCAGCACGGTGCTGCTGCCGGCCAACTCCACGCCTTGGGCCTGCAACAGCAATGAGCGGGTGCGTTGGAGCGTGGGCGCACTGAGACGGAGAAGATAGACGGTGGGCATGGTGCGCGGATGTAACCGGGCCAATTGTGCGCGTTTTGGCCGTCACCCCCCTAATTTGTAGTCGCCCTCCCCCGTGACTGCGCGCCCCTCGTCCAAGGAGTACCTTGGCCGACCTTGCAGACCGCGCAGCCGGCAAGCGACTGCTCTTCGGCAGGCACGACAAGTCCACAGGACTTGCCGTGTCCGGCCTCAGCCCCCGAGGGGACGGCGATGCTTGCCGGATTGACCGGCAAGCACATCGCCAACGCGGGCCGGCTAGGGAGCGGCCCGTCGCTCGGCCCGAAATTCAAGCAGCAGCTGCGGTGCGTTCAATGGCGCCCTGGGGCGCAAAGCTGTGCGCGCTGGCCAGCGGCCAGTAGATCCTGAAGGTGTTGTGGGGCATGTCGCCGCGCAGCAGCGAGCCGGGCTCGACGAAGGGCAGCAGATTGGCCAGCAGCCGCACTTCGTGCTTGTCCAGGCGGTGCACGATGTGCTGGGCCGTGATCTCCTGCGGGTGGCACAGGCCGGCGGCCTCGACGAGTTCCTTCAGCGCCTTCAGCGTGCCCTGGTGGAAATTGGCGACGCGCTGGGCCTTGTCGGGCACGACGATGGCGCGCTGGCGCACCGGGTCCTGCGTCGTCACGCCGGTCGGGCAGTGGCCGGTGTGGCAGGCCTGGGCCTGGATGCAGCCCAGGGCGAACATGAAGCCGCGCCCAGCATTGCACCAGTCCGCGCCCAGGGCCATCAGGCGCACGATGTCGAAGGCCGTCGTCACCTTGCCGGCGCAGCCGATCTTGATCTTGTCGCGCAGGTTCAGGCCGACCAGCGAGTTGTGCACCAGCAGCAGCCCCTCCTGCAGCGGCGCGCCGACATAGTTGGTGAACTCCAGCGGCGCCGCGCCCGTGCCGCCCTCGGCGCCATCCACGACGATGAAGTCCGGCGTGATGCCGGTCTCCAGCATGGCCTTGCACAGGGCGAACCATTCCCAGGGGTGGCCGATGCAGAGCTTGAAGCCGGTGGGCTTGCCGCCCGACAAAGCGCGCAGCTTGTCGATGAACTGCATCATCTCCACGGGTGTCGAGAAGGCGCTGTGCCGGGCCGGCGAGATGCAGGCCACGCCCTCGGGCACGCCGCGCGCGGCGGCGATCTCCGCCGTCACCTTGGGGCCAGGCAGCACGCCGCCGTGGCCGGGCTTGGCACCCTGGCTCAGCTTGAGCTCGATCATCTTCACCTGCGGGTCGCGGGCACTGGCCTCGAACTTCTCGGCGCTGAACGAGCCGTCGTCATTTCGGCAGCCGAAATAACCCGAGCCGATTTCCCAGATCAGGTCGCCGCCATGCACGCGGTGGTGGGCGCTGATGGAGCCCTCGCCCGTGTCATGTGCAAAGCCGCCGGTCTTGGCGCCCTTGTTCAGGGCCAGGATGGCATTGGCGCTCAAGGCGCCGAAGCTCATCGCCGAGATGTTGAAGACGCTGGCCGAATAGGGCTGGGCGCGGCTGGCACCGATGGTGATGCGGAAGTCGTGGCTGGTGAGATGCGTCGGCGCCAGCGAGTGGTTGATCCATTCGTAGCCGCGGGCACTCACGTCGAGCTGGGTGCCGAAGGGGCGCTGGTCGGCCTCGCCCTTGGCGCGCTGGTAGACGATGGAGCGCTGGGCGCGCGAAAACGGCGCGGCGTCGTTGTCGCCCTCCAGGAAATATTGGCGGATCTCGGGGCGGATGAACTCCAGCAGGAAGCGCAGATGCCCGATGACGGGATAGTTGCGCAGGATGGAGTGACGGGTCTGGCGCACATCGCGCAGGCCCAGCAGCGCCAGCGCCAGGAAGACGAGCACCAGCACGCCATCGACCAGGCCGGCCGTCCAGACGACGGCGAAGAACAGCGCGAGCAGGCCACACAGCACCCAGGTCAGATAGCGCAGCGGGAAATGCTCGTTGATGCGTCGGGTCCAGCTGGGCCAGGCAAGCATGTGGGGTCCTTACAAACCGTGACCGGCGGATGCTAAGGCCGAAGGAGCCTGAGCGGCGGCGGGCGTGGCTTGCGTTGAGACTGGCAAGGGCGCAGGCTAGGCGCGAGGAGGCAGCGGGTGCGCACCCGCAACGACGAGCAACAACGCCTGCGCCCTTGCCAGTCCCAACCCGCAGGGCCGAGGCGAGTTGCGGGGCCAGGCCAGGCGCCGCTCAGGCTCCTGCCTTCACAATTGCCCGCATCAACCCTCAAGGTAGTTGTCGATGAAGTCCTTTTTCTCCACGCTCGGCTGGCTGTTCTCCAAGGCCTGGTGGTTGCTCGACGGCACGCGCCGCGCGTTGATGAACCTGCTGGTGCTGCTGCTCATCATCATTTTCGTGATCGCGGTCATGAGCCGTGGCCCCAAGCCGCTGGCCGACAAGACCACGCTGGTGCTCAAGCTCGACGGCAACCTCGTCGAGCAGTTCTCCGGCAGCCCGCGCGAGCAGCTGACCGCCCAGGCCCGCGGCCAGAGCGTGCCGCACCAGACGCGGCTGCGCGACGTGCTCGCCGTGCTGGAGCAGGCAGCCATGGACGACAAGATCGGCGCCCTGCTGCTGGACGTCGAGGACCTGCATGGTGCGGGCCTGGCCGGCCTGCACGAGGTGGTCGCCGCGGTGCAGCGCTTCAAGAAGAGTGGCAAGCCCGTGCTCGCCTATGCCGACAGCTACAGCCAGCGCGGCTATTTCGTCGCCGCCCAGGCCGGCGAGGTCTATCTGCATCCCATGGGCATGGTCAGCATCGAAGGCTTCGGCCGCTACCGCACCTACTACAAGGACGCCCTGGATCGCATCGGCGTGACGCCCCATGTCATCAAGGCCGGCACCTTCAAGAACTTTGCCGAGACCTACACGGCCAACGGCCCCAGCCCGGCGACGCTGGAGTCCGAGGGCCTGGTCTATGGCGAGCTGTGGAGCGGCTTCACCGGCAGCATCGAGACGGCTCGCAAGCTCGAGGCCGGCAGCATCGCCAGGGACATCGCCGACCTGCCCAGGCTGATGGCGGCCGTCCAGGGCGACGTCGCCAAGCTGGCCCTGCAGGCCAAGCTCGTCGACGGCCTGAAGACGCGCGACCAGATGCGCGAACTCCTTATCGCCAAGGGCGCCAAGGATGACGAGAGCAAGAGCTTCCGCCAGGTGTCCATGGGCCAGTACATGGCCTATGTGAAGGACGCCGGCACGCCGAACAAGCTGCAGCCGGGCATCGGCATCGTCGTGGCCGAGGGCGAGATCGTCGACGGCGATGCCGGCCCGGGCCGCATCGGCGGCGACTCCACCGCCCGCCTGATCCGCAAGGCCCGCGAGGACGACGCCATCAAGGCCCTGGTGCTGCGCGTGAACTCGCCCGGCGGCAGCGCCTTCGCCTCCGAGATCGTGCGCCGCGAGCTGGAGCTGACGCGCCAGGCCGGCAAGCCCATCGTCGTCTCCATGGGCGACGTGGCGGCCTCGGGCGGCTACTGGATCTCGATGGCCAGCGATGCCGTCATCGCCGACGCCGGCACCATCACCGGCAGCATCGGCGTGTTCGGCATGCTGCCCACCGCCGAGGGCCTGATGGACAAGTTGTCGCTGCACACCGGTGGCGTCACGACGACCTGGCTGGCCGGCGGCTATGACCCGCGCCGCCCGCTGGATCCGCGCCTGAAGGCCGCCATCCAGGCCAGCATCGACCACACCTACAGCCGCTTCACCACCCTCGCGGCCCAGGCGCGCAAGAGCACGCCGGAAAAGATTGACGCCGTCGCGCAGGGTCGTATCTGGACCGGCTCGCAGGCCAAGGAGCGCGGCCTCGTCGACCGCCTGGGCAGCTTCGACGACGCCGTGCAGACAGCCGTCCAGCTCGCCAAGCTCGAAGTGAAGGCCGGCGAGAAGCCGCGCCTGGCCTATGTGGAGCGTGACCTCAGCCGCAGCGAGCGCCTGCTCGCCTCGCTGACCGACACGCTGGCGCCGTCCATCGCGACCTCCCTCGGCCTGGACGCCCTGCCCGCGCCGGTGCGCGAGGAGCTCGCCTTGCTGAAGGAGCTGTCGCAGTTCGCCGCCCGCAGCCAGTGGGACAAGGCCGCCGCGGTGCACTGCCTTTGCGGCGCGCCCTGATGCCTTGAACTAGGCGGAAGACCCGGGCTGCTGCTGCATCTGCGCCAGCAGCTCGGCCATCTTCTGCTGCACCGCCTGGATGGCCTTCAGCGGCCGGATCATGACCTTGAAGTCGATGATCTGGCCGGCTTCGTTCCAGCGGATCAGGTCGACGCCGTTGACCGCCACGCCAGCCAGCTCCAGCTCGAACTCCAGCACGGCGTCGCCGTCGCCACGGATCTCGCGCACATAGCGGAAGCTCTCGTTGCCCAGGATCATCAGCGCCGCGCTGAGGTATTGGGTGGCCAGCTGCCGGCCGCGCTGCGGCGTGTGCACGACGGGCGAGTGGAAGACGACGTCGTCGGCCAGCAGAGCGGCCAGGGCGCGGGGGTTGCGGGCTTTCGCCAGCGCGTGCCAGGCGTCGATGGGATGGGTCATGGGAATCCTTAAGGCCAGTGGCGTTGAAAGACCGCCGCGACTTCCGGGTGTTGCTCCACACGCAGCAACTGCGCATGGAAGCTCGGCCGCTCGGTCTGCAGCATGGGTCGCGAACCGGACCACTTGGACACCACCGTCGCCAGCAGCTCCAGCGCGCCGGGCGAGCCGGCCTCGAAGCCGATCTCGAACTGGTCGGCAAACAGCCGCCAATGCTCGTGCAGGCGCGCTCGCGTGCCGGCGCGGATCTGCGCCTTCATCGCGTCATCGCAGGGCTCGCACCAGCGCTCCGGGTAGTCGATGACGCTGATGGCGGCGTAGCAATTCGAGGCCACGTAGACGAGACCCCGGATGACACGCGCCCGCGCGCTGGCATCGGTGGGCAGCAGCAGGCCCGGCGCCGCCGTCAGACCCAGGTGGATGAGGATGGCTGCGCTCTCCGTCAGCACCGTGCCGTCGGCGAGCAGCAGCGTCGGGATCTGGCCCAGCGGGTTGACGCGCAGCAGCTCGTCCCGCCCCGGGCCGGGGTTCCAGGAGGCCGCGTCCACGCCCGTGTAGGCCAGGCCGGCCCGCGCCAGCGCCGCCTCGATGGCGGCCGAGCCCGAACCCTTGGTGCCGTACAAGGTCAACATTGCCATGACTCCTTCATCGAGCGTGCCCTCAAGCGTGCAAAATCGTCTCACATCATGAGCCCCGGCCCTTCACTTCCCCCTTCCCGCCACCCCGTGATCAAGCCCAGCTTCGGCCGAGTCAGCGTCGGCGTGCATGGGCGCGTCATGGTGTCGGTGGCCGAAGGCCCCTTCGACGCGCCGCTGATGGCGGCCGTCAAGCGCGCCATCGCACTGGCCGGCAAACGCCTGCCGGCGGATCGCCGCTTCGGCGACCTGCTCGAGATCCGCGGCAGCCTGCAGATGGACGCCGATGCGCTGCAGGAACTGCGCGCCAGCATCGACGCCTTCGGCTCGCGCGGCATCGTCGCCCTGTCCACCGTCTTCCTGGTGCGCCCCGGCATCCCCGGCATCGAGCGCCTGCCCGCGCTGATGGACATCTGGCGCGCCAGCCGCCCGGTGCGCCGCGCCGCCAACTTCGAGTCCGCCTGGGCCCTGGTCAACGCCGACCTGGCTGCGGCGGGCCTGCCCACCCAAGAACCGCCACCCCGTTGATGAGCGACGCCGCCGGCCTGCAGTGGCCCCTCGACGCCAAAGGCAAGCGCGCCACCGGTGCGCCGGGCCAGCGCATCGTCGCGGCGGCGCTGCGCGGACTGGATTCAAGTGCCGCGGATGCCGCCATCGCCGAACGCGACTGGCGCCACGCCTACCCGGCCCATTGGCGCGCCCTGGTGCAGGCCCAGGCGGCGCAACCCGTCAGCGCCGTCGCGTCGGCACGCGCTGGCCTCGCCGCGGCCTGGAGCGAGCTGCCCTTTGTGCGCGCTGGCCAGCCGCTCGCCCTGGCCGACGCGATGCGCACGCCGCAGCGCCGCCTCCAGACCGTGCAATTGCGCGGCAGCGGCGATGCGGCACCGGCGCGCTGGTCCGTGCCCCACCAGGGCCGCGAGCTGAGCGGCGACGCCCTCGCCCGCCAGATCGACCGCTGGGAAAAGGCCGGCGTCTGCGAGGCGGCCCATGCCGCGGCGCTGCGTGACTGCATCGCTCACCCGGAATGGTTCGACCTGTCCGACCAGCACCTCGTGCTGCTCGGCGCCGGCAGCGAGGCCGGGCCGCTGGCCTGGCTGGCCAGGTGGCGCGCCAATCTCGTCGGCATCGACCTCGCCCGCGCCGCGACCTGGAAGCGCATCGCCGCCACCATCACCACTGGCAACGCCACGCTGACTGCGCCCGTCGCGCCGGGCCAGCCACTGGACGCCGCCCACGCCGGTGCCGACCTGCTCGCCGACACGCCCGAAATCGCCGCCTGGCTGGCCTCTCTCGGCACATCAACGTCGAACGGGCTGTCCATCGCCAACCTCGCCTATCTGGATGGCGAGCGCCATGTGCGCGTGTCCCTCGCCATGGACGCCATCAGCGCGACGCTGTGCGCCGCCGACGCCCGCACCCAGCTCGCCTACATGGCCACGCCGACCGATGTCTTCGCCGTGCCGCAGGAGCTGGCGCGCGACGTCATGCGCCGTTATGCCGAGCGTGGCCTCGTCAAGAAGCTGGCCCAGCTGGGCGCGCGGCTCGGCAGTGGTGGACGCGGCTTCGCACCACATATCGAGGGCCTCATCGACGCCGGCGACTTCGGCCACTGGGGGCTGGTCGATGCTCTCGTCGTCGAGCAGGGCCCCAACTACGCGCTGGCCAAGCGACTGCAGCAGTGGCGGGCCCTGGTCGCCCGCGCCGACAGGCATCGCATCGCCTTCAATGTCGCGCCCAGCACCACGACGGCCTCGGTCGTCTCCAACCCGCTGCTGGCGGCGGGCTTTCGCGGCGCCAAGGCCTTTGGCGTCGAAGTCTTCGCGCCGGCGACGACGAATGCGCTGATGGCCGCGATGTGGGTGCACCAGCTGCGCAGCCCGCCGCGCGACTTCGCCCACCCGCTCAAGCTGCTGGTGCACACCGCCAACCACGGCGGCCTGTGGCGCCTGCCCTATCTGCCGCGCTCGGTGCTGCCGATTGCGGCGCTCTTGGGCTTCGTCAAGCGGCGGTAAGCTCGACCGCCGGGCCCAGGCGCAGAATCTGCGGGACGCCCGACGTCCCATGAACTCCCCAGGCACCGCCCCCCTGCACGAGCAGCCCGACACCCACGGTTTCGGCCGCGTCACGGTGGGCTTCCTGGGTCGGGTCATGCACTACATCGCCCAGGGGCCGTTCGACGCAGCGCTGATGGCTGCAGCCAAGCGTGGCACCAACATCGCGGCAGAGCGCATCCCGGCGGACAGGCGCTATGTCAGCCTCATGGAATTTCGCCGGCCGCTCGGCATGGACGACGAGGGCTTGCGCGAATTCAAGGAGACGGTGGGCGGCTTCGTGGAGCGCCAGACGGTGCCGCTGGCCACCATCCTGCTCGTCGCGCCGGGCGACGAAGACGCCGCCATGGTGCTCGACATGGCGGCCGTCTACCGGCAGAGCCGCCCCTTCCAGGTCTGCACGGACGCCCCCGCCGCTTGGGACGAAGTCAACCGCGTGTTGCGTGAGGCCGGCCTGCCGGAGCAGCCGTTTCCTCAGAGCCTGGCGCGCGGGTGACCACCCGCCTTTTCAGCCCGCCGCGTTGACCTCTGCGGCCTCATGGATCTCCAGCCCCGGTGGCTCGGACGCCAGCGTCGCCAGCGCCTTGCCGAACTCCCGCGAGGCCGGCACGCGGAAGTGGAGCTGCAGGGCCGCCATGTCGGCCCATTTCTCGACGAAGACCAGGCGCAGCGGGTTCTCGGTGTCGCGGTGCACGGCATGGGCGATGCAGCCCGGCTCGGCGCGCGAGCGCTGGACATGCTGCTGGCTGAGCTTGAGCACTTCGTCGAAATGCTCGGAGCGGGCGGTGACATGGCCAAGGACCAGGATCATGGGGGGCTTTCTCAGAAGGGCCAGGGGCGCTGGGCCGGCCGCAGCTGCTCCCACAGCGCGCCCAGGGCCAGCACGCCGGCGTCATCGAAGCGGCGGCCAATGATCTGCAGGCCGATGGGCAAGCCGGCCGACGTGTAGCCGGCGTTGATGGACAGGGCCGGCTGCTCGCTCATGTTGTAGGGCAGCGTGAAGGCGATGTGCTCGAAGGGCCGGGCCGGGTCGTGCAGCGGGCTGGCGAGATGGGCCGGATAGGCCGGCATGGGCGCGACGGGCGACAACACGAAATCGAAGGGTTCGCAGGCCGCATTGGCGGCTTCGCGCAAGGCCTGCATCTGGCTGTAGCCGCGAAACACCGTGCCACCGTCATAGTTGGCCGCGGGCGCCACCCAGTCGAGGATGTAGGGCAGCACCTTGGCGCGGCGCTCGGGTGCCAGCGCCGAGATGTCCAGCCAGGAGCGCATGCGCCAGAAGCGGTCGATGCCATCGGCCATCTCGCGGGTCTGGAAAGCGGCCAGCGGCTCGACGACGGCGCCGGCCTGCTCGAAGGCGCGCGCCGCGGCGGTGATGGCGGCCGCGACCTCGGGTTGGACGGCGTCGCCCCAGCCGGCATCGAGCAGCAAGCCGATGCGCAAGCCGCGCAGTTCAAGGTCGCGGCGCAAAGCGGGCGAGGACGGCAGCTGGGTCGGATCACGCGCATCGGGCTGGGCCAGCACGTCGAGCATCAGCGCTGTGTCCGCCACCGTACGTGTCAGCGGCCCGGCCACGCGGCCCGCATAGCCCGGCTTGATGGGCACGCGGCCATGGCTGGGCTTGAGGCCGACCAGGCCGCACCAGCCCGCCGGCAGGCGGATGGAGCCGCCGATGTCGGTACCCAGGTGCAGCGGGCCATAGCCGGCCGCCGCCGCAGCCGCCGCGCCCGCGCTGGAGCCGCCGGGTGTCATCGCCTTGTCCCAGGGGTTGCGCGCCGGCTCGGCATACAGGCTGGACCGGCCCGAGCTCAGCATGCCGTAGTCGGGCATGGTGGTGCGTGCCCACGCAATGGCGCCGGCCTCGCGCAGCCGCGCCGCGGGCGGTGCCTCGAAGTCGGCCGTCGCATCGGCCCCCGTCGCGGCCGTGCCCAGGCGGTAGCTCGCACCCGGCACGGCGATGTTTTCCTTCAGCGTGACGGGCAGGCCGTCCAGCGCCAGCGGCGTGCCGGCACGCCAACGCGCTTCACTGGCACGGGCGGCAGCCAAGGCGCCTTCGGCATTGACGGCGCACAGCGCGTGCAGCTCGCCTTCTCGCCTTGCGGCCTGGTCGAGCACGGCCCGCATGGCGTCGACGGGCGACAGCTCGCCCGAGCGATAGGCCGCCAGCAGCGCGGCCGCGTCGAGGCCGGGGATCACTTCTTGAATTTCTCGGCGGCCTTCAGCATCGCGTCGATGTGGCCATCGGGGTTCATGCTGGCATGCACGGCGGCGACCTTGCCGTCGGGAGCGATCAGATAGGAGACGCGGTCGGCCATGGTGCCGGGCACCATCTTCAGCGTGACGTCATAGTCCTTGATGACCTTGCCCGCGGCGTCGGCGGCCACGGCGAACTTGCTGCGGCAGGCCTCGACGCTGAACTTCTTCAGCGTGTCGATGTTGTCGTTGGACATGCCGATGACGGTCGTGTTCAGCGCCTTGAACTTGTCGGTCGCCTCGGCGAACTGATGCGCCTCGACGGTGCAGCCGCTGGTGAAGGCCTTGGGATAGAAGTACAGCACCACCGGGCCCTTCTTGAGCGCCTCGGCCAGCTTGAACTTGAAGGGCTCGCCACCGACGGCGGCGTCGGCGCTGAAGTCGGGTGCCGGTGCGCCGACGCTGAGCGCGGCCTGGGCGGAGGGGATGAAGGCGGCGGCAAGCAGGGCCGTCAGCAGCAGTCGAGACATGGTGAACCTTAGGTGTAGCGTGGGCGCAGGATAGCCAAGCGGCCATGACCCATCACTTCGGTCGGTCAAGTCCCGCGCAACAAGCCGTCAGCCAGCCAGCGTTGCAGGGCGCCGATCACAGCGGGAGCTGCGGCCTCGGCATCGTCCAGCTCGGCCGCGGCGCGTTCGCAAAGTAGTGCAAAGGGCGCGCCTTCGGCCACTGCATCGAGCAGCGCCGCCTCCAGTGGTTCCAGCGAGCGCCAGCGGGTTTCTCCAGCCTGGCGCCAGGCCAGCAGCGTGTGTTCATGCGGCACCGGCTCGGGCAATTCGGGTTGATCGTCGCCAGACTCGGGCTCCCACTCGCGCAGAACCCGCCAGGCAGGTTCAATGGCATGCGTCAGCACCACCCGCTGCGCGCTGGGCTGCAGATGCAGCACCAGGCCGGCCCAGTCGTCGGGGCTCATGGCGGCCAGCGTTGACGGGTCCAGCGGCAGCGCTTCGGCGGCATCGAAGGCGCCGCGCAGGGCCCAGTCCATGCGGGCGAAGTCGGCGAGGCTGGCATGGGGCACCAGCTCCTCGTCCGCTTCGGACATGAAGCCTGCCAGCTCGTGGCCGAACCAGCGGATGGACGGGTGCTGGCTGGGTTGCGCGGCGAGATAGGCCTGGCCCAGGGCCTCGAAAGCCTCGTCTCCCAGAGCCCGAGCGAGTACGGTGTAGTTGTCGGTCAGCGCTGCCACCAGGCGGGCGCGGTAGGCGTGGCGATAGACCTCCAGGCCCAGGGCAGGGTCGCCGGCCAGCAGGCCGGTCGCATCGGCGCCGTCGCGGATGGCGGCGGCCAGCAGATGCTGTTGTTGGATCACGCTCATGCTTCAGCAGCCAGGCGGCGCGCCACGTTCAGCTCGGCCAGCAGGCTGTCCAGCGGCGGGATGTGGTCGTCGCGCTCGATCATGGTCGGCACGGCACCAAAGCGCTTCACGGCATGCTGGTAGAGCGCCCAGACCTCGTCGCGCACCGGGTGGTCGTGGGTGTCGATGACGATGTCGCCGCGGTCCTCATGGCCGGCGAGATGGATCTGGCGCACGGGCTCGACGGGAATCGCGTCGAGGTAGGCGATGGGGTCGAAGCCGTGGTTGCGGCCGGAGACATAGACGTTGTTGACGTCCAGCAGCAGCTGGGCGCCGGTGGCCTTGAGCAGCTGGGCGATGAAGTCCCATTCCGTCATCTCGTCGGCTTTGAATCGCACATAGCTGGACACGTTCTCCAGCACCAACGGCCGGCCCAGAATGTCCTGCACCTGGGCAATGCGGCCGCCGACATGATCGAGAGCGGCGCGCGTCAGCGGCACCGGCAGCAGGTCATGGAGCTGGCTGTGGGCGTCGGCGCTCCAGCAGAGGTGGTCTGACACCCAGCCCGGCTGCAAGCGATCGGCCAGGGCCTTCAGTTCCTGCAGATAGCCGAAGTCCAGCGGCGCCGGTCCGGCGACGGACAGCGACACGCCGTGCATGACGAGCGGGTAGTCGGCCCGGATGCGCTCCAGATGCGCCAGCGGCGGCCCGCCGGGCACCATGTAGTTCTCGGAAATGATCTCCAGCCAGTCGGGCCGCACGGCGGCATCGACGCCGGCCTCGAAGGCCGCGTAATGCTCGACGCGCAAGCCGAGGCCAAAGCCTTGAATCTTGGTCATGTCGGAAGAGAAAACGGCGCGGCGCCTCCGGCGTCGCGCCTTATCGCGCAGCACCGGCGGAGCCGGCTTTGCCGGGCCGCCTGGTGCGCCCCCTCGGGGGGCCGGCGTCAGCCGGTACGGGGGGTCTTATTTCTCAACCTTGCCACCGGCCTTGGTGCATTCGTCGGCGGTCTTCTTGCTGACCCAGCCCTGGCCCTTGCAGCCGTTGTGGCCCTTGCAATCGCTCTTGGCGGTCTTGCACTCGGAGGTGCCCTTGCAGCCGTTCACGCCGGAGCACTTGACCATGCCGTCGGCGGCCATGGCGGTCGTCGGCACGGCGGTGGCGAACAGGGCGGCAGCGGCGGCAGCGATGCCCAGGCCAGTCTTGAGGGATGCGTTCATATCGAGTCTCCAGGAGATAAAAGTGGATGAATGTGAGAGGTTTCACCACAGGCCGATTCCGGATGCATCCGACATCGACTTGCCAGCTTCTGTCGGGGGCCATGCCCAACTCCTTACAACCGACAGGCAGATTCTGATTACCTGACGTTATGACTGCAATGGCGCGTGGCATTCGTCATGGTCCGGCGCCAGCCGCTAGAGTCCGTCAGCTTCGCTTCCGATCCCCATGCTGAACACCGAAACCCCGAGCACCCGGCATCCCGACCTGGACACTTACGCCACGCCGGCACTGCTGGATGCATTCATCGCCGATCAGCTCGATGCCGTCGCAGCCGTCAAGGCCGCCGCGCCCCAGCTCGCCGCCGCCGTGGACGCCGCGCTGCCGCGCATCCGTGCCGGCGGCCGGCTGCTGTACGCCGGCGCCGGCACCTCCGGCCGCCTGGGCGTGCTGGACAGCGTGGAGCTCTACCCCACCTTCTCCTGGCCACGCGAGCGGGCTGTCGCCGTCATCGCCGGTGGCCAGGGCGCGATGTTCGTCGCCGTCGAAGGTGCCGAGGACGACCGCGCGCAAGGGGCCGCGGACCTGAACGCCTTGAACCCCGGCCCGAATGACGTCGCCCTGCTGCTGGCCGCGTCTGGCGGCACGCCCTATGTGCTGGGTGCCATCGAGGCCGCCCGCGCGGCCGGCGCGCTGACCATAGGCTTCGCCAACAACCCCGGTGCGCCGGTCACGCAGCAGGCCGAGATCGGCATCACGCTGGACACCGGTGCCGAGGTCATCTCCGGCAGCACGCGCCTCAAGGCCGGCACCTCGCAGAAGATCGCGCTGAACACCTTCTCGTCGGCGCTGATGGTCAGGCTGAACAAGGTCTACGGCAATCTGATGGTGGACCTGAAGGCAACCAATGTGAAGCTCGTCAAGCGCGCTGTCGCATTGACCGTGCGTGCCTCGGGTGCCAGCGAGGCGGACGCGCAGGCGGCCCTCGCGCAGTGCGATCACCATGTGAAGACGGCACTGGTCATGCTCAAGCGCGGCGTGGGTGCCGACGCGGCGCGCGCGCTGCTGGACGCGCAGGACGGCAACGTGGGCCGCGCGCTGTCCGCATGAACCGATCGCCCTGGGCCTGGATCCCCAGCCTCTACTTCGCGCAGGCCGTTCCCTTTGTCGTCGTGATGACCCTGTCGGTCATCATGTACAAGAACCTCGGCATCTCCAATACCGATATCGCGCTGTACACGAGCTGGCTCTACCTGCCCTGGGTGCTCAAGCCGCTGTGGTCGCCGGTGGCCGAGCTGTTCAGCATCAAGCGACGCTGGATCGTCGTGCTGCAGTTCCTGGTCGGCGCAGCATTCGCCTGCGTGGCGCTGGCGATCCCGACCGACCGCGTCGTGCAGATGTCGCTGGCGCTGCTGTTCCTGATGGCGTTCGCGTCGGCATCGCACGACATCGCGGCCGATGGCTTCTACATGCTGGCCCTGCCGCAGCATCAGCAGGCGGCCTTCGTCGGCGTGCGCTCGGCCTTCTACCGCCTCGCCAACATCGCCGGACAGGGTGGCCTGGTCTACCTTGCTGGCGAGTTGACCGAGCGCACCGGCAGCGCCGCGGCGGCCTGGAGCCAGGTGTTCTGGCTGATCGCCGCCGCGTTTGTCGCGCTGACACTCTGGCATGCCTGGGCGCTGCCGCGGCCCGCCGCGGATACGCCCGGCCCCGGCTGGGCCGCCTCCAGCAAACTCATCAGCGAGTTCTTCGCCATCTTCGGGAAGTTCTTCAAGAAGCCCGGCATCGCGGTCACGCTGGGCTTCCTGCTGCTGTACCGCTTCCCGGAGGCGCAGCTGCTCAAGCTCGCCTCGCCCTTCCTGCTCGACGCCGTCGACAAGGGCGGCCTCGGACTCAGCACCGCCACCGTGGGCCTGGTCTACGGCGGCGTCGGTCTGTGCGCGCTGACGCTGGGCGGCCTGCTGGGCGGTTGGATCATCTCGAAAGTCGGGCTGAAGAAGGCCTTGTGGCCTCTCGTGGCGGCCATGCACGTGCCCAACGTCGCCTTCCTCATCCTGGCCATGACCCACCCGACCAGCCTGGTCGCCATCAGCGCTGCGCTGGCCGTCGAGCAATTCGGTTATGGCCTGGGGTTCACGGCCTATCTGATGTACATGATCCTTGTCGCCAACGGACCGCAGGAGCCGGCGACGGGCCGCCCCGAGCCGGCTCAGCCCCCTCGGGGGGTGGCACAGCAGGCGCCTGCGCCTGCGAAGCCTGGGGGCCCGGTCACGGCGCACTACGCGATCTGCACGGGCTTCATGGCCCTGGGCATGATGATCCCCGGCATGTGGAGCGGCTGGCTGCAGGACCACATCGGCTATGTGCCCTTCTTCGGCTGGGTGCTGGTGGCCACCCTGCCAAGCGTCGTGATGGCCGCGCTGATCAAGATCCCGGAGAACTTCGGGAAGAAGGTCGAGTGAAGGACAGGCTGCTCTCTCTTGATGCCTTCCGCGGCTTCGCGATCGCGGCCATGCTGCTCGTCAACAACCCGGGTGACTGGGGCCATGTCTACGCGCCGCTGCTGCATGCGCACTGGAACGGCTGGACCTTCACCGACTGGGTCTTCCCCTTCTTCGTCTTCATCAGCGGCATGGCGATGACGCTCAGTCTGGCGCGCCGCGCCCAGGCCGGTGCCGACAAGACCGCCCTGCTGCTGAACACCTCGCGCCGGGCCCTCGTCATCATCGGCATCGGCCTGCTGCTCAACCTCATCCCGAACTTCAATTTCGAGACGCTGCGCATCCCCGGCGTGCTGCAGCGCCTGGGCCTGTGCACGCTGGCCGCGGCGCCCATCGTCATCTGGTGCGGCCGGCGCGGCGTGGCGCTGTGGGCCTTGCTGCTGATGGCGATCTACTCGGTCGTGCAGCTCTGCCTGCCGGTGCCCGACGCAGAGGGCGTTGTCCATGTCGGCCTGCTGGAACCCGGCAAGGACGCCGGGGCCTGGCTGGACCGCCTGCTGCTGGACGGCCATCTGTGGAAGCAGGCCAAGACCTGGGACCCCGAAGGCCTGCTGTCGACGCTGCCCGCCGTGGCGACACAGCTGCTCGGCGTGCTGGCCGGCTATGTGCTGGCTTCCAACCGACAACCTGCCGAGAAGACCATGACCTGGGTCCTGGCCGGCCTGGCCTCGCTGTGGCTGGGCCAGGGGCTTGACGCCTTGCTGATGCCCATCAACAAGTCACTGTGGACACCGTCCTATGTCTTCGCGATGGCCGGCTGGGCGCTGCTCGTCTTCGCCGTCTTCTACTGGCTGCTGGACGCCATGCCGCAACCTCTGGCGCGCCAGCGCTGGGCCCGGGTGCTGCATCCGCTCGTCGTCTTCGGCATGAACGCCCTCTTCCTGTTCGCGCTGTCGGGCCTGGTCGCCAAGCTGCTCTACACCGTCAAGCTGGCGGACGGCGGCAGCCTCGGCCGCGCGCTGTATGCGCCGCTGCGCGACTCGGGCCTGGCGCCCGTCAACGCCTCCCTGCTGCACGCCATCGCCTTCGTGCTCGTCATGTACGCCATCGCCTGGCTCATGTACCGCAAGCACTGGTTCATCAAGGTCTAAGCCATGAAACGTCGCGATCTGCTCAGTCTCGCCTCCATCCCGCTGCTCACCGCCTGCGCGACGCCGCCGGCACCGGCGCCCATGGTGCCGCCCAGCGAAGGCGCCCTGGCGCCGACGCCAGCGGCCTCCGCACCCGCCGTCGCCGCGTCCACGACGCCACCGCCACCGCGCGAATGGCGGGCCGCGTGGATCGCCACCGTCGCCAACATCGACTGGCCCAGCAAGCCCGGCCTCAGCGCCGAGGTGCAGCAGGCCGAGATCAAGGCCCTGTGCGACACGGCCGTGCGCATCGGCCTCAATGCGCTGATCCTGCAGGTGCGCACCGCTGCCGATGCCCTCTACGACTCCAAGCTCGAGCCCTGGAGCGAGTACCTCACCGGCACCCAGGGCCAGCACCCGGGCTACGACCCGCTGGCCGTCTGGCTCACCGAGGCCCGCGCGCGCGGCCTGGAGCTGCATGCCTGGATCAACCCCTACCGCGCCCGCCACAGCTCGGCCAAGTCCGCCATGGCCGAGAGCCACATCGGCCGCAGCCGCGATTGGGTCAAGCGTTATGGCGACCAGCTCTGGATGGACCCGGGCGACGCCGCCGCCGCCGAGCAGACCCTGGCCGTGGTGCGCGACATCCTGAGCCGCTACGCCGTCGACGGCATCCACATCGACGACTACTTCTACCCCTACCCCATCAACGACCCCACCACCAAGCAGGAGGTCGACTTCCCCGACGAGACGAGCTGGCAGCGCTACACGGCCAAGGGCGGGTCTCTGAGCCGCCACGACTGGCGCCGCTACAACGTCAACACGCTGGTGCAGCGCATGTACGCGCTGGCCCACGAGGTGCGGCCCGGCACGCGCGTCGGCGTCAGCCCCTTCGGCATTCCCAAGCCCGGCGCGCGGCCGCCCGGCATCAGCGGCTTCAGCCAGTACGACAAGCTCTACGCCGACGTCGAGCTGTGGCTGCGCGAGGGCTGGATGGACTATCTCGCGCCCCAGCTCTACTGGCCGCGCGCGCAAACGGCCCAGTCCTTCGAACCGCTGCTGCAGGCCTGGCGCGCGTCCAACCCCCTGGGCCGGCCCATCCATCCGGGCCTGTTCACCAGCCGCATCAACGACACCGACAAGAGCTGGCAGCCCGACGAGGTGCTGGCACAGATCGACATCATCCGGCGCGCCTCGCCGGGCAGCGGCCACATCCACTTCAGCATGGCGGCGCTGGCGCAGAACCGCAAGGGCATTGCCGACGCGCTGCGAGCCGGGCCCTACGCCCAGCCCTGAGCCCGCGCTTCAGTAGGCGTAGGCAATCTTGCGCAACTGCACCTCGTAGCCGCGGTCGCTGGTGCTCAGCGACGACAAGGTGCTCTTCACGCGCAGATAGACCGCCAGCGTCTTGCCCGTCGCGTTGAAGTAGTTGACCTCGGTCTTGCCGTTGACGATGGCGGCGGCCTTGATCAGCTTGCCGCTGGCGTCCAGCAGCTCCATCGTCGCGTTGAAGGGGAAGATATCCAGCAGCGTCGGCGGGTCCAGCGTCAGCGTGGTCTGCAGCGTCGTCGAGGCGGCCAGGTTGATCGAGTAGATGTCGACGAACTGCGGGTAGGCCGGCTGCAGCGTGCCGCGCACCCGCGCCGGGAACACGTTCAGGTACTGGGCCTGGGCCAGCGTGTCGTTGGGCTCCTTCTCAAGACGCAGGCCCCGCGCCGCGATGATGGCCTGCTCGGCGTCGACGATGCCGGCGCCACAACCCGTGCAGCTGCCCGGGAAGGTGCGCGCGGTGGACCGCATCAAGGAGGCCATGTCCGACGGCAGCACCGTCGAGTTGACGGCCGCCATCAGCGCGGCCACGCCGGCGACATGGGGCGCCGCCATCGACGTGCCGCGCAGCCAGCTGTAGCCGTCGGCCACCGGGCCGTTCATGCCGCTGTTGGACAGCGACAGCACGTTGCCGTAGGTCGCGTCGCCGCCCGGCGCCGCGATGTCCACCATGTCGCCGTAGTTGGAATAGCTGGAGCGCGCGCCGACCTTGTTCGTCGCGGCCACGGCCATCACATGCTTGCAGTTGGCCGGCGTCTGCTTGGCGACGTCCTGGTTGTCGTTGCCGGCTGCGACGACGATCAGCGCCCCCTTGTTGTAGGCGTAGTTGATGGCCGACTGCGTGATGCTGGCGCAGGCCGCCTCGCCGCCCAGCGACAGGTTCAGGATCAGCGCCGGGTTGGCGTTGGCCGGCACGCCGGCCACCGAGCCGCCCGCGGCCCAGACGATGCCGTCGGCGATGTCCGACGTGGCCCCGCCGCACTTGCCCAGCACGCGCACCGGCACGATCCTGGCCTTGGGCGCCACGCCGGTGACGCCCAGCGCGTTGTTGCCCACGGCGGCGATGGTGCCGGCGACATGGGTGCCGTGCCAGCTGCTGTTCTGGGCCGGTTTGTCCGCACCGCACTGGTCGGCGGTGACGTTGTCGCCGGGGTCGCTGGCATTGCTGTCGCGGCCGCCACCGTCGCCGGCACGGGTGCTGTCGGTGATGAAGTCATAGCCCGGCAGCAGGTTGGCCGCGATGTCGGCATGCGGCAGCACGCCGGTGTCCAGCACCGCCACGCGCACGCCAGAGCCCATGCCGATGTCCCAGGCCTTGGGCGCGTTGATGCCACCGGTCGGGTCGCTCATGTCCCACTGGTTGGCCCAGTTCGTGTCATTGGGCGTGAAGGTGGGACGCATGACGTGGTCGATCTCGACGGACTCGATGCTCGGGTCCGACAGCTGGATGTCGCGCGCCAGCTGGGCCAGCGCGCTGGCCGGCACGCGCTGGGCGAGGCGAATGACGCGATGGCCGAGTGCGCTCTCGCGATCGAAGGCCACGCGCTGGCCGCGCGCCTCGCTCATGGCGCGAAAGCCCTGCAGCGCGGCCTTGGCCGCCACCGGCGTGCGCGCGCCGTCGCGGAACTTGATGATGAGGCCGGCGGCCTGGGGCTCGGCTCGGCTCATCGCGACCTGGGCCTGAGCCTCGGTGACGGCCGGGTTCAGGCCGAACAGCGCAGCAGCGACGAGGCTCAGTGCGAAAGTCTTGCGGGTCGAATGCATGAAAGTGGCTCCGTGTTGAAAGTGCCCTCATGCTCGACAGCGCCGGTTGCAGCGCCGCTTCAATGCTGGCGGCGTTTGGTTTCGTTTGTTTCTCAGCGCCGACCCCTAACTCGCAATTTCGTGGCCCGATGTCATGCAGGCTTCATGCTGCCTGCCTAGCGTGCCGGGCATGCAACCCCAAGGACTGACCATGCCCCGCACCTTCGCCCGCCTCGCCCTGCTGGCCCTGGCCGCCACCAGCCTGACCGCCCTGGCCCACGACGGCGATCGCCGCGACGGCATCGCCAGCGTGCAGCTCGGCCCGCGCCCCTTCTTCCTGGTCAACGACATGGCCGACAGCCCGCTGAAGAAGCGGCTGCAGCATTGCGCCGCCACGCGCGAGAACTACCGCCCCACGCTGTTCTCCATCGGCCATCGCGGCGCGGCGCTGCAGTTCCCGGAGCACACCAAGGAGAGCTATGAGGCCGCCGCGCGCATGGGCGCCGGCATCGTCGAGTGCGACGTGACCTTCACCAAGGACAAGGAACTCGTCTGCCGCCACGCGCAGAACGATCTGCACACGACGACCAACATCCTCGCCACGCCACTGGCGAGCAAGTGCATCAAGCCCTTCACGCCGGCCGCCTTCGACGCCGCCGGCAACCTGGCCGCGGCGGCCGCCGCCGAGTGCCGCACCAGCGAGCTGACGCTGGCCGAGTTCAAGACSCWGCGCGGCAAGATGGACGCCTTCAACCCGCGCGGCCGCACGGTAGCCGAGTACATGGCCGGCACGCCCAACTGGCGCACCGACCTCTATGCCGGGCCCAGCAGCGGCACGCTGCTGACGCTGAAGGAAGCCATCGCGCTGTTCAAGAAGCTCGACGTGAAGATGACGCCGGAGCTGAAGGCGCCCAGCGTGGTCATGCCCTTCGATGGCTTCACCCAGGCCGCCTATGCGCAGAAGATGATCGACGAGCACAAGGCCGCCGGCGTGCCGGCGCGCGACGTCTGGGCGCAGAGCTTCGACCTCAACGACATCCTCTACTGGGTCAAGAACGAGCCGGCTTTCGGCCGCCAGGCCGTCTACCTGGACGACGCCAACGTGCCGGCCGACCTGCCCACCGCCGAGCAGCTCAAGGCCTACCGCGCCCAGGGCGTGCGCATCGTCGCGCCGCCGCTGTGGGTGCTGCTCGCGGCTGACACCAGCGGCAACCTGCTGCCTTCGCAATACGCACGCAATGCCAAGGCCGCCGGCCTGGACATCATCACGTGGTCGCTGGAGCGCAGCGGCATCCTGGCCGACGGCAGCAACGGCTCCTACTACCAGACCTTCGACAGCGCCATCACCCGCGAGGGCGACATGTTCCGCATGCTGGACGTGCTGGCCCAGGACATCGGCGTGATCGGCGTGTTCTCGGACTGGCCGGCCACCGTCAGCTTCTACGCCAACTGCACGGGCCAGCGCTGAGCCGTGGTGCGCGGCGCCGGGCTCACTTGCTGAGTTCGGCGTCCATCCAGGCCAGGCGTTCGCGCTGCCAGCGCAGCATCTCCCTGACCTCGCCGTCATAGCTGCCCATGGCGATGCGGGTGTACCAGCTCACCCAGTCGAAGATCGGCCACTTGACGAAGTTCTTCTGCTGGCCCTTGGTCATCCAGGCGGCGCGGGCCTCGGCGTAGTTGAGGATCTGCTCGAACTTGCCATCGGCCTTCAAGGCCAGCCAGCGCGCCTTGACCTTGGCGGCGAAGGCCGGGTCCTCGAACAGGCGGGCGAACCACGGGTACTGGCGCAGATGCCAGCCCGCCGTCTTGTCCACGTTGTTGTAGCCGGCGTTGCCGAAGGCGAGGTCGAAGTCCCAGATGGGGCCGAAGTGGAGCTTGCCGTCACGCTTCTTGGCCATGAAGAAGCTCGCGATGGCGCCGTCGACGTTCTTGGCGAACTCGTTGATGAGGTAGTAGTCGATGACCGAATCGACGTCCAGGTATTTGGCATAGCCCGTGGCCGGGTCCTTGAAGTCGGCGCCGAACAGCGCGGCTTCCGCATCGGCAAAGTACTTCTCGAGATAGGCCCGCTGCGCCGCCCACTCGGGCCTGTACATGTCCTCGGGCTCCTTCACGCAGAAGGGCGCGCTGCGCGTCGAATCCACGCAGTACTGCGTGTCGCGCTGGGTGTTGACGCCGTTGACGCAGAAGGTCGAGAACGCCGCCGCATCCGGGTCCCGGCAGTAGTCCTTGTGCATGCGGAAGTCCACCTCGATGAGGTAGCCGCCGGAGATCTTGTCGGGCGCGGTGTCGCCGGCCTTGAGCTCGGGGATGTCGACGCGGTCCTTGGCCACGCGGATCTGCTCCGCCAACTGGTAGAGGCCACGGTACTCGCCGTTCAGCGTCACCTCCACGACCTGGTCGCGCACCGTGTAGGCCATGCCGAGGCTGCGGCTCAGCGAGAAGGCCATGTCGTTGCGCATCAGCGTCTTGTCCGCGTAGTTGGCCAGCAGCACCCAGTGCTTGCTGGACGGCATGCCCGCCAGCGCCGTCGCATTGCCCAGCTTGATGCGATAGGGCTTCTTGGGCCAGTCCCAGGTCGAGTTGCCGCGGCCGCGGATCTCCAGCGCGCCCTCGGCCGCCGCCAGGCCGGCGCCGGCGAGCTTGAAGCTGCCCTTCACATAGTCCTCGCGATTGAGGATGGGGGCAGCGTTGGTGGTCGTGATCTCCAACTGCGCGAAGGACTCCGCCGTGCCGGTGGGGAACCACGCCGGGGGCGGCGCGGGCGCGGGGGCCGGGGCCGGAGCGGGTGCGGGCGCCGGGGTCGGCGCTGGGGCAGGTGCGGGCGCTGGAGCGGGGGCAGGAGGTGGTGGCGTGGAACCGCCTCCACCGCCGCCGCAGCCGGCGACCAGCCATCCGGCCGCAGCAGCGGCCAGCCATTTGTTGTTGTTGTTCTTCGTCATCCCTGCCATCTCCGTGCAGATCCGCCGCGAACGCGACGGCGCACGAGTTTAGGCAGGGCTCGCCGCGCCGTGGTTACGGCTGGGGTACGGGCGCAAGGCCGGGCGAAGGGCTACATTGCACGAGAAGCCCGCACCTCATCCCGGCATGCGCTCCGTCGTCCGCCTCTTGTGCCTCGTCCTCGCCCTGCCCGGCGCGTTCGCGTCGGCCTGCGAGCTGCGCATGACCTGGAAGCATGAACCGCCCTACCAGTACGAGGACGAGCAGCGCCGGCTCACAGGCCTGGAGGTCGAAGTCGCGCGTGCGGCCCTGGCGCGCATGGCCTGCCGGCTGGTCCCCGTGGAGCTGCCCTTCGCCCGCGCGATGGCGGAGCTCGAAGCCGGCCGCATCGACATCGTTCCCGGCGTGCTGGCCCGCCCCGAGCGCGAGCGCTATGCCCGCTTTTCGCTGCCGGGCGTGCGCACGCGCAACCTCGTGTTCCTGCGCAGCGACCTCGGCCCCGGCCAGCGCATCGCCACGCTGGACGAGCTGCGCGCGTCGGACCTGCGCGTGGGGGTGGAGCGCGGCACGGCCTACCGGGCCGAGTTGAAGGCCCGGCTCGCGCGGCCGGGCATGGAGCGCCGGCTGGAGGAGGCCACCAGCCTCGAAGGCCTGCTGCGCATGCTGCAGATGCAGCGCATCGATGCCTTCGTGGCCGACGAGTATTCGGCCAGTTTCCTGGCCCGCCAGCTCGGCCTCGGCTCGGCGATGCAGGCCAGCGCCATCGTCATCGATGAAGACGCGCCGGTGTTCGCCTTCTCGCGGATCAGCGTAAAGCCGGCTCTGGTGGAGCGCTTCAACGAAGCCCTCGACGCCCTGCAGCGCGACGGCACCCTCAAGCGGCTGGAGACCCAGTTCCTGCACCCACCGCCGACCTCGCGCCGCCCTTGAGCGTGGCGGATCAACTCAGCAGCAGCTTGGCCGCCGCGGTCATCGCGGCTTCGTCCTTCAGCACGTCGCCAGGCCGGCTGCCGTCGCCCAGCACGGCACCGCCCCAGCGCATCTTCATGTAGTCGGCGCTGAAGCGCAGGCTGTCCACCAGCGGCGCCGCCAGGTGGGGCGCCTCGCCGCTGCTGGTGGCGCACAGCACATACATCGCCTTGCCGGCCATCTGCGACTTGAAGTCCAGGCCGGGCACGCGCATGAAGGCGCTCCAGTGGTCGAGATAGAGCTTGAGCGGCGCCGGCAGGCTGTACCAGTACAGCGGCGCGGCGACGAGCATGTCCGTGGCCCAGAGGGTGTCCTTCAGGGCACGGCCGAGATCGCCCTCGGGCTCGGGGTATTGGCCGCTGCCCTCGTGGCGCACGTCCACAAAGGGCGGCATGGCCAGTTCAGCAAGACGCAGCCAGCGCACTTCCACGTCGCCGGGAAGGCCTTGCGTGGCCGCGCGGGCCATCAACTCGGCATTGCCATCGGCTCGCGTGCTGGCGAGCAGGACGAGCACACGGCGGGCGGCGGATTCGGTCATGGCAGGCGAAGGGTCTGGGGCAGAGGCCGCATCTTGTCCCGGGACGGCAACCCCTTGCCGGACTAGCCCTTTGGCGCTGGACCCCTCCATCTGCGGGGCGCCCCCAAGTCTTTGGGGTGGGCATGGCCTGCCGTCAGGCAGCCAATGGCCAAACCGCTTTTTCGGGAGACCCCCATGCGCCGAGCTCTCATTGCCTTCGCCTTGTCAGCCCTGGGCTCTGCCCACGCGGCGAGCGTGTCCGTCTACGCCTCGCTGGCAGCCTGGCAGGGCGCCGTCAGCGGCGCCATCCAGACCCAGGATTTCTCCGGCTACGCGACGGGCACCGACCTCACCGGCGTGCAGGTGCTGCCCGGCGTCACGCTGTCCAGCAACATCGGCCCCGTGGAGGTTTTCAGCGCCGCTGACCACCGCGCCAGCGCCTTCGGCCCGCAGCGCGCCCAGGGTGACGGCTACTACCAAGGCCAGTACGCCCTGCCCTTCCTCGCCGCGGCGCTGGACATCACGAGCTTCGAGGCCATCCCGGGCAATGCGTCCACGGCCATCGACGACGGCGTGCTGTCCTTCCTGTTCAGCGACGGCAGCACCCAGAGCATGAACATCTCCGGCAACCCCACCGGCGCGGCGATCTTCATCGGCATCGTGTCGGACGTGTCCATCACCTCCTTGCGCTGGACGGAGGCGCATGAGGGCAACGGCGGCAACGAAGAGACCGGGCTCGACAACCTGCGCGTGGCCATGCGCGCCGTCAACCAGCTGCCACTGCCGGGCACGCTGCCGCTGGCGATGCTGGCCCTGGGCATGCTGCCGCTGCTGCGAAACCGCAGGCGCTGAATCAGACGGGGCCGATAGGCGCCAGCCGCGCCACCTCCTCGTCGGCCCACAACCGGAAGTGGGCGACGAAATGCTGGCCCGAGCCGTCTTCCAGCCCGAAGCTGCCGCTGTTGCCGGGCGCCACGTCCAGCGTCATCTGCAGGCCGGCGAGGTAGTCGCACTGGGCCTCGCTGGCGTACACCGGCACCTCGGCCACTTCGCCCAAGCGGCGATCCCCGGCGCTCAGCTTCAGCTCGTGCACGGCAAAGCACATCGGCGCGCTGCCGGCGCAGCAGCCATGCGATTGGTAGAACAGCAGCTCGCCGTGCCGTCGCTTTAGCTCGCCGATCAAAGCCAGCGCGGCCTCGGTGGCCTGCACGCGTGGAATCAAGGCCGTCATGGTGAGAAGGGGCGACCGAGGCCGCCCCCTGGCTTGCGCCGTTCCGCTCAGAAGAAGCCCAGTGCGTTGGGGCTGTAGCTGACCAGCAGATTCTTGGTTTGCTGGTAGTGGTCGAGCATGGCCTTGTGGGTCTCGCGGCCGATGCCCGATTCCTTGTAGCCACCGAAGGCAGCGTGCGCCGGGTAGGCGTGATAGCAATTGGTCCAGACGCGGCCGGCCTGGATGGCGCGGCCCATGCGGTAGGCGCGGCTGCCGTCGCGGCTCCACACGCCGGCGCCCAGGCCATAGGGCGTGTCGTTGGCGATCTGCAGCGCCTCGGCCTCGGTCTTGAAGGTGGTCACGGCCAGCACCGGGCCGAAGATCTCCTCGCGGAAGATGCGCATATTGTTGTTGCCCTGGAAGAGGGTCGGCTGGATGTAGTAGCCGCCCGCCAGGTCGCCACCCAGCTGGGCTCGGTCGCCGCCGATCAGCACCTTGGCGCCTTCTTCCTTGCCCAGCGCCAGATAGGTCTGGATCTTGTCCATCTGCATGGCCGAGGCCTGCGCGCCCATCATGGTGTCGGTGTCCAGCGGGTTGCCTTGCTTGATGGCGGCCACGCGCTTCAAGGCACGCTCCATGAACTTGTCGTAGATCGACTCCTGGATCAGCGCGCGGCTGGGGCAGGTGCAGACCTCGCCCTGGTTGAAGGCGAACAGCACCAGGCCCTCGATGGCCTTGTCCAGGAAGGCGTCGTCTTCGGCCATCACATCCTCGAAGAAGATGTTGGGGCTCTTGCCACCCAGCTCCAGCGTGGCCGGGATCAGGTTGCTGGCCGCCGCCTGGGCGATGACCTTGCCGGTGGCCGTGGAGCCGGTGAAGGCGATCTTGGCGATGCGCTTGCTGGTGGCCAGCGGCATGCCGGCCTCGCGACCGAAACCGTTGACGATGTTCAGCACGCCCGCCGGCAGCAGGTCGGCGATCAGCTCGGCCATCAGCAGGATGCTGATGGGCGTGCTCTCCGCGGGCTTGAGCACGACGCAGTTGCCCGCGCCGATCGCCGGCGCCAGCTTCCAGGCGGCCATCAGGATCGGGAAGTTCCACGGAATGATCTGGCCCACCACGCCCAGCGGCTCCTGGAAGTGATACGCGATGGTGTTGCCGTCGATCTCGCTGAGCGCGCCTTCCTGCGCACGCACGCAGCCGGCGAAATAGCGGAAGTGATCCACCGTCAGCGGGATGTCGGCGTTCAGCGTCTCGCGGATGGGCTTGCCGTTGTCCACGCTCTCGGCATAGGCCAGCAGCTCCAGGTTCTGCTCGATGCGGTCGGCGATCTTCAGCAGGATGTTGGCCCGCTCGGCCGGCGGCGTGGCGCCCCACTTGGCCGCGGCGGCATGCGCGGCGTCCAGCGCCAGCTCAACGTCCGCAGCGCCCGAGCGCGCAGCCTGGGTATAGACCTTGCCGTTGATCGGCGAGATCACGTCGAAATACTGGCCCTCGACAGGCGGTACGAACTTGCCACCGATGAAGTTGTCGTAGCGGGGCTTGTAGGCGATCTTGGCGCCGGCGGCGCCGGGGGCGGCATAAACAGTCATGGCTTGTCTCCTGCAATGGGTTGAGGCAAGTCCATCAACGCAGAACCCGTGCCAGCACGCGCCGAGCCCGCCATGGCCTGCTGCAGGGGCCGCAGCCAAGGGAAATCACCCGCCGGTTGTTGCAGGCTGGAGCAGTTCGGCACAGGAAGGCACACCTCGCCGGGCGCCCTTCCCGCCGCGGCGGCCGGCAGTGCTCCAACGGCCCGCTGTCACAGCACGGCGCAGCCTGTTCACGGCGCTGAACACCGCCCCCGGTGCAACCCTGCGTCCGGCCGGTCGCTGGACCCCGCGACTGCTCCATCTCGCGGCGATTTCGATTGGCATGGAGCTTGCGCCTTGGCAGGCCATCCGCTCGCCGCATCGGCATGGCGGTGCAAATCCATCAACAAAGGAGACAACGCCATGCAACTCAAACCTCTCGCCGCACTGCTGTCCGTGAGCTTGGGCCTGATGGCCGCCGGCAGCGCCAGCGCCGCCGTGACCGACCAGATGATCGAGGCCTCGTCCAAGTCGGGCCAGGAAGTGCTGTCCTGGGGCCTGGGCACGCAGGGCCAGCGCCACTCGACGCTCAAGCAGGTCAACGTCGGCAACGTGGCCAAGCTGGCGCCGGTCTGGGCCTTCTCCTTCGGCGGCGAGAAGCAGCGCGGCCAGGAATCGCAACCGCTGATCCACAACGGCAAGATGTTCGTGACGGCCTCCTACTCGCGCATCTTTGCGCTGGACGCCGCCACCGGCGCCAAGCTGTGGAAGTACGAGCACCGCCTGCCCGACGGCATCATGCCCTGCTGCGACGTCGTCAACCGCGGCGCGGCCTTGTTCGACAACCTCGTCATCTTCGCCACGCTGGACGCCCAGATCGTGGCCCTGGACCAGGCCACCGGCGACGTGGTCTGGAAGGAAAAGATCGACGACTACGCCGCCGGCTACTCGGCCACGGCCGCGCCCATCATTGCCCAGGGCCTGCTGCTGACGGGCGTGTCGGGCGGCGAGTTCGGCGTGGTGGGCCGCGTCGAGGCGCGTGACCCCAGGACCGGCAAGATGGTCTGGAGCCGCCCCACCGTCGAAGGCCATATGGGCTACACCTGGGACAAGGCCGGCGTGAAGCACGAGAACGGCATCTCCGGCACGCAGGGCAAGAGCTGGCCCGGCGACCTGTGGAAGACCGGCGGCGCGGCCACCTGGCTGGGCGGCACCTACGACCCCAAGACCGGCCTGGCCTATTTCGGCACCGGCAACCCCGCGCCTTGGAACAGCCATCTGCGCCAGGGCGACAACCTGTTCTCCTGCTCCACCGTCGCCATCGACGTGAAGACCGGCCAGATCAAGTGGCACTACCAGGGCACGCCCAACGACGGCTGGGACTTCGACGGCGTCAACGAATTCATCACCTTCGACCAGGACGGCAAGCGCATGGGCGCCAAGGCCGACCGCAACGGCTTCTTCTACGTGCTGGACGCCGCCAACGGCCAGCTCGCCAACGCCTTCCCCTTCGTCAAGAAGATCAGCTGGGCCACCGGCATCGACCTCAAGACCGGCCGGCCCAACTTCGTCCCCGAGAACCGCCCCGGCGACCCGACCGCGGGTGCCGACGGCAAGAAGGGCAACTCGGTGTTCTCGTCGCCCTCCTTCCTGGGCGGCAAGAACCAGATGCCGATGGCCTACAGCCCCGACACCAAGCTCTTCTACGTGCCCGCCAACGAATGGGGCATGGAGATCTGGAACGAGCCCATCGCCTACAAGAAGGGCGCCGCCTACCTGGGCGCCGGCTTCACGATCAAGACGCTCAACGACGACTACATCGGCGCCCTGCGCGCGGTGGACCCCAAGACCGGCAAGATCGTCTGGGAGGTCAAGAACAACGCGCCGCTGTGGGGCGGTGTGCTGACCACCGCCGGCAACCTGGTGTTCTGGGGCACGCCCGAGGGCTACCTGAAGGCTGCTGACGCCAAGACCGGCAAGGTCGTCTGGCAGTTCCAGACCGGCTCGGGCGTCGTCGCGCCGCCGGTGTCCTGGCAGCAGAACGGCGAGCAGTACATCAGCGTCGTCTCCGGCTGGGGCGGTGCCGTGCCGCTGTGGGGCGGTGACGTGGCCAAGAAGGTCAGCTTCCTGGAGCAGGGCGGCATGGTCTGGGTGTTCAAGCTGCCCAAGTAAACCGCTCGTTTCGTCGTGACGGCGCCGGCCTGTGCAGGCCGGTGCCACGTTCATTCCCCGAGGTTCCCATGCATCCCACCCGCCGCATCTTCATGCTTCAGGCCACCACGGCCTGCCTCGCCTGCCCGGCCGTGGCCCAGACGACCACGCCCGTCGACGAGGCCAGTGAAACCGCCGTGGCCCTGGGTTACAGGCACGACACGACCAAGGTCGACGCCGCCAAATACCCCAAGCACCAAACCAGCCAGCACTGCGCCAACTGCCAGTTCTGGCAGGCCAAGCCGACCGACGCGTGGAGCCCATGCGCGATGTTCGGCCGCAAGGCGCAAGTGGCCAAGAACGGCTGGTGTGCCGCCTGGGTCAAAGCTCCGGGGGGCTGAGCCCTCTCTAGTTCCACGACTCCAGCGCCAGCGTGCGCGAGCCGCCCACCAGCATCGGCGAGGTGGACGGCTCGCTGCGTTCCAGCTTCACCAGGCCCACGCCGCGGCAGTACCACTCCACGGTCGTCAACGGCTGGTCCTTGAAGCCGCTGATGGCGTCGACGAAGACCCGCACCGTGGCGCTGCCGCGCACGCGCAGGCAGGGCGAGAACTTGCCGGCCGGCGCCTGCACCTCGTCGGCCACGGCCTCGATCTCGTAGAGCATGGGAATGCTGGGATGGCTGTGCTTGATCTCGCGCGGGTACTCGGCGGTGCGCATCAGCAAATAGGCCGTCGTCGGCGCCTGCCATTGCGTGCCCACGGCGAACGGCGCCTTCAGCACATAGCGGCCCGGCGCATCGGCCACCGGGTCGGCCTGCATGTCGCTCTTGCTGGCCACGCGATAGATGCCGCTGTCGTCCGCTCGCAGCCAGTAGTTGACGCCGCTGTCGCTGCGGCGCTGCCAGGCGGGCTTGTCGTCGAGCACCAGGGTCTCGGAGCCGAGCGTGCGCAGCGTCAGGCTCTCGCGCTCGGACGTGTCGGCACCGCTGCGCGTGGTGACGGTGTACGTCCAGCGATGGCCGCTTTCGAGCGGAAACCATGACTGCCCTTCGGGCGCGCGGCTGCAACCGGTCAGGGCCATCAGCGTGAACAGAAGACTGCGTCGCATGCTCATTTTTCCGGTAGTTGCGGCAGCGGCATGTCGCGCAGCTTCACCTGCTGCTCGTCGCTGCCCGGGCGCAGCCAGGCCAGGCCCTTGCGGCCCACCTTGGGCTCGGCCGTGCCCAGCTGGGCGATGCCGTTGCGCACCTTCTTCAGGCCCTCGTTCAGCAGGCCATGCAGGTCCTTGCTGTAGGGCAGCAGATAGGCCCGTGGCTGGGCGGCGGGCTTGCCGTCCTCCACCGCGTTGACCCACACATAGAGGGCCCCGTCCCGCTTCGGGCCGGGTTCCTCGATGACGGCGGCCAGCAACACGAAGCGCTCGGGCAGCGGGTCGCCGCTGGGCCAGCCCCACAGCGTGTGGATGGCCGCCTCGCCGTAGAAGTAGAAGCTGGTGACGCCCACCACCAGCAGGCCGCGCAGCCAGGCGGGCCAGCGCGAGTGCAGCAGGGCAAGCAGACACAGCAGCAGCAGGGCGGCGAAGCTGAGGATGATGGGCAGGGTCATGACGGTCTTTGCATCAGGCTCTTGGGCAAGGTGTTGACGTTGACGACGCTGCCGTCGGGCAGCAGCGTGAAGCGCACGGCGGTGGCTTCGTCGCCCTGACGGGCCAGCTTGACGGTGCCGTAGAAAACGACGTCGGCGCGGGGGTTGACCTTGATGACGGTGACGGTCACCGGCACCGGCTGGCCGTCGTGCGACTGGTAGTACTGGGCGTTGACCACGTGCTCGCCCGGCACCAGGCCGCGCAGCGTCACCACCTCCTGGCGGAAGGGACTCTGGATGCGCTGGCCGTTGATGATGGTGGAGGCGTTGCCTTCGCCGCGGTCATCGCGGTCCAGGTACATCAGCCCTGCCTCGCGCTGGCGGAACCACACCAGGTTGCCGCCGGGGTCCTGCACCCAGGTGTCGATGTCGTTGGGGCTGTTGTCGGGCCAGGCAACGTTGATGAGGTACTCGGCCTTGGACGGCACGTCGCCGGCCTTGGTGGCGCGCGGGTTCATGGCCAGCAAGGCGACGATGAAGCAGAAGACGAAGCCGATCAGCAGGTTGAACAGCATGTCGTAGAAGGGGTCGACCTCGGCCTCGCGAGAGCCTCGTCTCAGGCGGCGCATGACGCACCGTCCTTCTTCAGCGCTGCACGCTGAATGTCGGCGACCAGGGCGTCAGCAAAGCGATCCAGCCTGGTGAGTTGAAGACCCAAGAGGATGTTCCCGACCAGCCCAACCATGGTCGTCAGCAGCGCCACGCCCAGGCCCGCCGTCAGGCTGCGCAACAGCTCCTGCGACTGCGAGGGATCAAAGCTCTGCACCTTGCCGATGGACAGGGCCAGCATCGAGAAGCCGATGACCTTGCCCAGCAGCCCCAGCTTGAGCTGGATCCCATTGACCCACCAGGCCGTGCCATGCGGGCCGTGGCTGTGCTCCAGCAGCAGGTCGGTCGCCAGGTCGCCGGGCGCGCCGAGGTAATCCGCCGCCCAGCAGGCCTCGTCGGCGCGAGCCAGCCGCGGGTCGGCGAGCAAGACACGCTGGCGCTGCAGCTCGCGCGAACGTTGGCCACACCACAGCGTCGAACACAGGAAGACGGCCATGATGACCAGCGTCAGCCCGGTCGGGTCAGCGCCCAGCAGCAGGGCCCAGACGCCGCGCACGCCCAGCAGCCAGGTGCAGAAGGCCAGGCCACCGCACAGCGTCAGCCACTCCAGCCACAGCGGCTCGGCCGGGCGCGATGGGCGGGTGAGGGGAACGGCGCTCACAGCTCGATCACCATGCCGTCGTGCGCCACCTCGATGCCCCGCTCGGCCAGCTCGCGGTGCTGGGCGCCGCGCCGGTCGAGGATGGGGTTGCTGTGGTGGACGTGGGTCAGCACCTTGCGCGGTGCGCCGCTGGCCTGCAGCACCTCGATCATGCCGGCGCGCTCGCCATGGCGGCTCTGCGGCAGATGGCCCTTGTCGCTGGCGCTGACGCTGCCCACACCGGCCTGCTGCATGCCGTGTTCGGTCCAGAAGGTGCCGTCGACGACGGCGCAGTCGGCCTGGCGCATCCAGGCCAGCTCGGCCTCGCCGACGTTGGCCAGGGCTGGTGACAGGAACAGCCGCCGGCCGGTGCGCAGGTCCTGCACCTGCAGCGCGATGCATTCGCCCGCGGCTTCGCTGCGCAGGCGGGCATGGCGCGGCGCCTGCGCCGGCACGGCCACGGCGGAGAAGCTCAACGCCGGGAAGCCCGGGATCTCGAAGCTCGCGCTGCGCGTGTCGCCGGCGATGGGCAGCATGCGCCAGCGCACCCGGCAGTAGCTTTCCAGCACATGCAGCAGCGGCAGCTCGGCGGTCAGGTCCTCGAACACCAGCGGCGTGGCGTAGATCTCCAGCTCGCGGCTCTCGCGCAAGGAGAGCAGGCCCGCGACGTGATGCAGCCGCGAGTCCAGCAGCACGACGGCGCGGATGGGCATGTCACCCGCATGCGCCGGCTGCAGCGCCGGCGTGGCGCGGATCTGCTGCGGCAGGTCGGGCGAGGCGTTGATGAGCAGCCAGCCCTCGCCGGGCCGGCCGTCCTGGGAGATGGCGATGGAGCTCTGCGTGCGCGCGCTGGCGTCGAGCTCGCCGCGGCGAAAGGCGCTGCACAGCCGGCAATGGCAGTTCCACAACGGGAAGCCGCCGCCCGCGCCGGAACCGAGCACAAGGAGCTTCATGAGAAGCGTCCAAAGGAAAGACGGGGCATGGGTGCAAGGAGTCGAGTCAATGCACCCATGGGTGCAAGACCCGTGCCTTGCGAAAACACCGCTCCAGGCGGCGTCAATCAGGGGTTTTGCTCCAGTTCGGCACAGCGCCGCGCAGCAGTCTCCCCGGGAAAGTCCCGGGCCTGGTTTGAGGCCCGGGAACAACGCCAAACGCCTACGCCGGCCGCTCGGCGCTGTTCCAGCGCAGCTTGCGATAGATGGTGTTGCGGCTGATGCCCAGCTGCTTGGAGGCCAGCGAGATATTGCCGCCCACCGCATCCAGCGTCGCGCGGATCATGTCGATCTCGGCCTGCTCCAGCGTGCGCGCGGTAGCCACCGCCTCTGCAGCCGCCGCTACGGGCGGGCGGGCCGGGGATGCCTCGAAGGCCGGCCAGCCCGGCGTCGCCGCACAGTCCTGCACCGGCCGCGGCATGGAGAGAGCCGGTGCCGTCAACACGCCGCCGACAGTGCGCTGCATGTCTTCGAGGAAGTCGTCCGACAGATGGGCCTGCGTGACCAGATGCTCGCCGGCCGACATCACCGCCGCCGTGCGCAGCACATTGGCCAGCTGGCGGATGTTGCCCGGCCACTGGTAGCGGCGGAACATGCCCAGCACCTGGGGGCTCAGCTCCGGCGTGTCCTGCGGGCGCTCGGCCTGCAGGATGCGGCGCACGATGGCCTCGATGTCGGTGCGCTCGCGCAGCGCCGGCAGGCGCAGGGCCAGGCCGTTGAGGCGGTAGTAGAGGTCCTCGCGGAAGGACTGCGCGGCGATCATGTCGCGCAGGTTGCGGTGGGTGGCGCCGATGACGGCGATGTCCACCGCGATGGACTTGGTGCTGCCCAGCGGCGTCACGCTGCGCTCCTGCAGCGCGCGCAGCAATCGCGCCTGCAAGGGCAGCGGCATGTCGCCGATCTCATCGAGGAACAGCGTGCCGCCATTGGCCTGCACCAACCGCCCCGGCGCGCCCTTGCGCCGCGCGCCGGTGAAGGCGCCCTCCTCATAGCCGAACAGCTCGGCCTCGATCAGGCTCTCGGGAATCGACGCGCAGTTGACGGCCACGAAGGGCTGGCGTGAACGGGCCGAGTCGTGGTGCACGGCGCGGGCCAGCAGCTCCTTGCCGGTGCCGGTTTCGCCCAGCACCAGCAGCGGGATGCCCTTGTCCAGCACGCGCTTGACCTTCTGGATGACGGTCTCCAGCTGCGGGTCGCCGGTGCGCAGGTATTGCAGGCCCGAGAAGCGCTGCGCGCCGTTGGCCGTGGCCACGTCGGCCATCACCGCCGGGGCGGCGACGTCGCTCACGTCGGACACCTCGGTCGCCTCCACCGTGTCGCCGCGCAGCCCCGACACCACCGGCCGCGACGGCCAGTCAAAGCGCGCCCGCACATAGAAGCTCTGCCCCGTCGACAGGCTCAGCTGCATGGGCGGCGACATGGGCATGCGGAAGTGGTCGTACACGGCCGCCGGCGTCGTGCCGAGCAGGCTGCTCAGGCTGCGCGAGCGCAGCTCCGCGCCGCTGACGCCGAGCTGGTCCAACGCCGCGCGGTTGCCGCCCAGCAGCTTGCCCTCGGGTGACACGACGAGGATACCTTCGAGCAGGGTGCCGATGAACTCGGGCCGGCTGTGGAAGTGCAGGCGCAGGCGGTTGTTGTAGTCGTCCGAGAGCCAGTGGTTCTCGATCATGCGGGCCGACATGCGCACCAGACCCATGGTGTGCTGGTGGTAGCCGCGGTGGTCGCCGGTCACGTCCAGCACGCCCAGCATGTTGCCGCGCGGGTCGAAGATCGGCGAGGCCGAGCAGGTCAGGAAGTTGTTGGCGTGGATGAAGTGCTCGCCGCCATGCACGAGGGTGGGCACCTCCTCGAACAGCGCCGTGCCGATGGCGTTGGTGCCCTTGGCATGCTCGGCCCAGTTCTCGCCCGGGGCCAGCGCCACGCGCTGGGCGCGGATCAGGAAACCGTCGTCGCCTACCGAGTGCAGGATGGTGCCCTGCGCGTCGGTCAGCACGATCATGCTTTCGGTATTGACGATCTGCTCGTAGAGCAGCTGCATCACCGGCGCGGCATGCGTGTACAGGCGGTGGTTGCGCTCGCGTGCGAGGTTGAGGTCGCTGCGGATCATCGGGTCGAGATCGCATTTCTCATGGCGCTTCAGGCCCAGCGCTTCGCTGCGCTGATGGCTGCGCTCGATGAAGGCCTGGCGTGGCGGCGCCTGTGGCACCGCGCCAACCGGCTCTTCGGTCTGGATGGACATAGAGGCTTTCATGGGACCTGCCTCCGCAGGCTTGTCTCCGGGGTGAGCGGTCGTGGCCGCACTTGTCTTTGAATCATCGTGTCCCAAACCGATCCGTCTGTCCATGACACCGATCAAGCGCGGATCACGCCACTGTTCCAAGTTGGAGCAATCCCGTCCTGGCATGTCGATTGCAGAAAGAAGGCCAAGCCCAGCGGGCGGACAGATCACGACCACAACGGAGACAGCCTCATGAAACCCCATCCCCTTGTCATTGGCGGCATCCTCTGCCTGGCCGCCGTCGCCGCGACCATGCAGGCCTGGGCCCACGGCGACGTCACGCCGCAAGCCGTGGACACCTCCACCCTGCCGCCGCTGGGAGAGGCCTGGCGCCCCGAGAACCCCTACCGCGGCAACGAGGCCGCCATCAAGGTCGGCACCTCGGCCTTCAACCAGAACTGCGCCCGCTGCCACGGCCTGGAAGCCATCTCGGGCGGCATCGCCCCCGACCTGCGCCGCCTGGACAACGACTGCACCACGCTGAAGGACGCCGCCAAGAAGGCCGCCTGCGTGAAGGAGAACGACGACTACTTCCTGAACACCGTGCGCCACGGCCGCAGCCGCAACGGCGCCGTCTACATGCCGCCCTTCGAAGGCGTGTTCAACCAGGAAGCCATGTGGGCCGTGAAGACCTATCTGGAAACGCGCCGGGAGAAGCCGCTGTGAGGCGCCGTGAACTGCTGGCCTGGGGCGCCGCAGCGGCCGCCTGGAGCAACGGCGCCGGTGCCGCCACGCTCGCCCAGGTGCGCGAACGCGGCCGCCTCGTCGTCGGTCTGTACGAGGACATGCCGCCCTTCCACGTCAAGGGCCAGGGCATCGACATGGAGCTGGGCAAGGCCCTGGCCGAGGCGCTGGGCGTCAAGTTCTCGCCGCTGCCCTTCAATGCCGACGAGAACATGAACGACGACCTGCGCAACATGGTCTGGAAGGGCCATTACCTCGGCTACGGCCCGGCCGACGTGCTGCTGCATGTGCCGGTGGACCGCCCGCTGATCGACGCCACGCCGCAGGCCACCATCTTCGGCCCCTATTACCGTGAACGCGTCATGCTGGCGCGCCGCGTCGACGAGCTGCCCACGCTGGATGCGCTGTCCCAGCTCGGCAAGCGCCGCGTCGCCGTGCCGGGCCAGACGCTGGCGGGCTGGCTGATGATCGGCGCGGACGGCGGCGCCTACCGCGAGCAGTTGCTGACGCAGTTCAAGGACGGCTGTGAAGCGGCCCGCGCGCTGCAGCGCGGCGAGGTGGCCGCGGCGGCCGGCCTGGCCTCGGAACTGGAGGCGGTGCTGGCCGGGGATACTGCCTACCGCATCGAGCCCCTGCCTTCGCCCCGGGCGCCGCGCGACGGCTGGGCTGCCGGCATGGCCGTGAAGCGCGACGCCACCGACCTCGCCCAGGCCCTGCAGCAAGCGCTCAACGGCCTGGTGCAACAAGGCCGCGTGGCCGAGATCTTTGCCCAGCACAAGGTGGCCTGGCGCTCGCCCTGAGCCGAACGACAGCCCCAGGAGACAAACATGAACCGACATCGATTCGCGCACCTGACGCGAAGGACCGCCCTCGCACTCGCTGCCGCCAGCGCCACGGCTTATGCAGCACCCGTGCCGACCGTGCTCGAACCCGTCCTCGTCACCGCCACGCGCACCGAAGCCGCGCCTTTCGACGTGCCCGCCTCCATCGATCGCATCGACGGCGACGCACTGCGCGCCGGCCGTGCCCAGGTCAATATCTCCGAGGGCCTGGGCGCCGTGCCGGGCCTGCTGGCGCGCGACCGCCAGAACTACGCCCAGGACGTGCAGATCTCGGTGCGCGGCTTCGGCGCACGGGCCAGCTTCGGCATCCGCGGCGTGCGCGTCTATGTGGACGACATCCCCGCCACCCTGCCCGACGGCCAGGGCCAGATCACCAATGTCGAGATCGGCACCGTGGGCCGCGTGGAGGTGCTGCGCGGGCCGTTCTCGGCGCTGTACGGCAATTCCTCGGGCGGCGTCATCAGCATCTATTCCGAGAACCCCGCCGGCCCGCCGCGCCTGGACGCCGGCGTCAGCTTCGGCAGCGACGGCCTGCGTCGCGTGGCCGCCTCCAGCAGCGGCAAGGCCGGCGCCATCGGCTACACGCTGGGCGCCAGCCGCTTCGAGACCGACGGCTACCGCCAGCACAGCCAGACCGAAAGGCGCCTGGGCAATGCGCGACTGAACTTCAAGCTCGGCGCCGACACCCAGCTGACCCTCATCGCCAACAGCGTCGAGCTGCCCGAGGCCCAGGACCCGCTGGGCCTGACCCGCGCCCAGTGGCAGGCCGACCCGCGCGGTGTCGACCCCGGCGCGCTGAGCTTCGACACCCGCAAGACGATGAAGCAGGCCCAGGGCGGCCTGGTGCTGGAGCACGGCATCGACGCCAGCAACTCGCTGCGCGTGATGGTCTACCAGGGCCACCGCACAACGACGCAGTTCCAGTCCATCCCGGTCGCCACGCAGGCCAGCCCCCTGCACCCCGGCGGCGTCATCGACCTGGCCCGCGACTACCAGGGCGCCGATGTGCGCTGGCGCTGGAAGAGCGCCACGGCCAGCGTCATCGCCGGCATCGCCGCCGATGAGCTGAGTGAGCACCGCGTCGGTTACCAGAACTTCATCGGCACGACCCTTGGCGTGCAAGGCGCCCTGCGCCGCGACGAGACCAACCACGTCAGCAATGCCGACCCCTATCTGCAGGCCGAATGGCGGCCCACGCCGGCCTGGCTGCTCAGCGCCGGCGTGAGGCGCAGCAAGGTCGACTTCCGCTCGACCGACGCCTACATCACCAAGACCAACCCCGACGACAGCGGCGCCGCCAGCTACGCGGCCAACCTGCCGGTGCTGGGCGCCAGCTACGCCGTCGACGACAGGCTGCGCGTCTACGCCACCGCCGGCCGCGGCTTCGAGACGCCCACGCTCAACGAGCTGGCCTACCGCCCCAGCGGTGGCACGGGCCTGAACTTCGGCCTGCAGGCCTCGCTGAGCCGCAGCATCGAAGCCGGCATCAAGGCCAAGCCCTGGGACGGCAGCGAACTCACGCTGGCGCTGTTCCAGACCGGCACCGAGCACGAGATCGTCACGCAGACCAATCTCGGCGGCCGCGCCACCTACCAGAACGCCGGCGCCACCCGCCGCCGCGGCCTGGAGGCGTCAGCTGCCTTCCAGCTCGGCACCACGCTGCAGGCGCAAGTCGCTGCCACCTGGCTGGACGCGCGCTACCGCGACGGCTTCCTGACCTGCACGGCCACGCCCTGCGCCGCGGCCTCCAGCCAAGTCAACGCCGACAACCGCATCCCCGGCATCGCCCGCACCGCGGTCTATGGCGCGCTGACCTGGCAGCCGATCAGTGGCTGGCGCACCGGCCTGGAGGCGCGCGCACTGAGCAAGGTCTATGTCAACGACCTCAACAACGACGCCGCCCCCGGCTACGCGACGCTGGCCGCCCACGTCGGCTACCAGTTCAGCCTCGGCCCCTGGGACCTCGGCGCCCTGCTGCGCGTGGACAACCTGGGCGACCGCCGCTACGCCGGCTCCGTCATCGTCAACGACGGCAACGGCCGCTTCTTCGAGCCCGCACCGGGTCGCACCTTCCTCGCCAGTGCCAACGCGAGCTATCGCTTCTAGGAGAGCCGCCATGCACCGCCTCCTGCCCACGCTGACCCTGCTCGTCACGGCCATTGCCTCGGCGCATGCCGGCCCGCTGGCTTACGTCTCCAACGAGGGCTCGGGCACGCTCAGCGTCATCGACACCGCCACCGACGCCGTGCTCTACGAACTGCCCGCCGGCGCCAAGCCACGCGGCGCCGTCATCAGCCCCGATGGCCGCCGTGCCTATGTCAGCGACCAGCCCGGCAACCGCCTTGTCGTGCTCGACCTCGCCGCGCGCCGCCAGGCCGGCGAGATCCCGCTCGGCGAGTCACCCGAAGGCCTGGGCCAGTCCCCCGACGGCCGCTGGGTCGTGGCCGCCGTCGAAGAGGCCAACGAGATCGTCTTCGTCGACACGCGCACCATGGCCCGCAGCTTCGCCGTCAAGGTGAAGGGCAAGAACCCCGAGCACGCCGTCTTCAGCCCCGATGGGCGCTGGGTATTGGTCAGCGCGGAGGAAGGCAGCGCCGTGGACGTCATCGACGTGGACAAGCGCGCCCAGGTCGCGCAGATCCCCGTCGGCACACGGCCGCGCGGCATCGGCTTCTCGCCGGACGGCAAGCGCGCCTTTGTCGCCGCCGAGATGTCCAGCGAGATCTATGTCATCAACACCCTGACCTTCACCGTGTTGAACAAGCTCCAGGCCGGCGCCAAGAGCAACGGCATCAGCGTGCACCCCGACGGCCGGCGCGTCTTCATCTCCAACGGCGGCGAGGCCAGTGTCTCGGTGCTGGACCTGGCGAGCATGACGCTGGTTGCCACCATCCCGGTCGGCCAGCGGCCCTGGAACATGGCGCTGACGCCCGACGGCAGCAAGCTCTACGTGGCCTGCGGGCGCTCCGGCGCCGTGTCGGTGATCGACACCGAGACCCAGCAGCGCGTGGCCGACGTGGCCGTGGGCAAGCTGCCGTGGGGCGTCGTGATCCGCTAGCAGCGGCCCCCACAAGGAACACCATGACTCACCGCCACAGCAGATGCTGGGCGGCGCTGGCACTCGCCTATGCGTCCGCCTCCCACGCCCAGATCCACCAGCTCGAAAGGGTCGAGGTCGTCGCGCTGTCGCCGGTGCCGGGCGTGGATGTGCCGCGCGACTGGATCCCGTCGGCCGTGCAGACCGCCCGCGCTGCCGACCTCGAGCGCAGCCAGGCCCTGGACCTGAGCAGCTTCATGAACCGGCGCCTGGGCAGCGTCTACCTCAACGAGGTGCAGGGCAACCCGCTGCAGCCGGACCTGAATTTCCGCGGCTACACGGCCTCGCCGCTGCTGGGCTCGCAGCAGGGCCTGTCGCTGTATCTGGACGGTGTGCGCCTCAACCAGCCCTTCGGCGATGTCGTCAGCTGGGACCTGCTGCCCAAGTCGGCCATCGCCGCCGTCGCGCTCAACCCGGGCTCCAACCCGCTGTTCGGCCTCAACACGCTGGGCGGCGCGCTGGCGGTACAGACCAAGGATGGGCTGAAGCACCCCGGCAGCTCGCTGCAACTGCTGGCCGGCTCGCACCGCCGCAGCGCCGTCGAGTTCGAGCATGGCGGCGCCGACGCCGAAGGCCGGCACTGGTTCATCACCGGCAACCAGTTCAACGAGCGCGGCTGGCGGGCCGACTCGCCGTCCCACGTGAGCCAGCTCTTCGCCAAGCTCGGTCGGCGCAGCGGCGACACCGACGTCGCCCTCACCGCCGCGCTGGCCCGCACCAGCCTGAACGGCAACGGCCTGCAGGAACAGCGCTTTCTCGACCGCGCCCGCGCCAGCGTCTACACCCGGCCCGACAACACCAGGAACCGCTCGGTCCTGCTCAATCTCGCGCTGTCGCAGAGCCTGAACGCGCAGTGGACGCTGAGCGGCAACGCCTACGCGCGGCTGATCCGCACCCGCACCTACAACGGCGACCTCAACGACGACGCGCTGGACCAGTCCCTCTACCAGCCCAGCGCCGCCGAACGCGCGGCCCTCGCCAGCGCGGGCTATACCGGCTTCCCGACCGCCGGCGAGAGCGCGGCCAACACGCCGTTCCCGAAGTGGCGCTGCATCGCCCAGGCCCTGCTGAAGGACGAGCCGGCCGAGAAGTGCAATGGCGTCATCAACCAGACCCGCACCCACCAGCACAACCAGGGCTTCACCGCCCAGCTCGGCCACGACGGCCCGCTGTTCGGCCTCAAGAGCCAGTCCCTCATCGGCGCCGCGGCCGACTTCAGCCGCAGCCACTTCATGCAGGGCTCAGAGCTGGGCTATCTCAACGCCGACCGCGGCATCGCCGGTGTCGGCGCCTTCGGTGACGGCATCAGCGGCGGCGAAGTGGATGGCGCGCCCTACGACACGCGCGTCGACCTGGCCGGCCGCACGCGCACGCTCAGCGTCTTCGCCAGCACGGTGCTGGGCATCGCCGACGGCACGCACCTGACGCTGTCGGGCCGCTACAACCAAAGCACGGTGCGCAACCGCGATGCCATCACGCCCGGTGGCAGCGCGGGTTCGCTGGACGGCGACCACCGCTTCAGCCGCTTCAACCCCGCCATCGGCCTGACCTTCACGCCGGTGGCCGGCATCAACGCCTGGGTGGGCGTCAACCAGGGCAGCCGCGACCCGTCGTCCATCGAACTCGGCTGCGCCGACCCCGCCAACCCCTGCAAGCTGCCCAATGCCTTCGCCGGCGACCCGCCGCTCAAGCAGGTCGTCACGACGACTGCCGAGGCGGGCATCCGCAGCGCATCAGGCGGCCCGCTGGCCTGGAGCGTCGGCGTGTTCCGCTCCGACAACCGCGACGACCTGCTCTTCGTTGCCGACGACGCGGCCGGCTTTGGCTACTTCAAGAACTTCGGCAAGACGCGCCGCCAGGGCGTCGAGCTGGGCCTGTGCAGCCAGCCGGCCAAGGGCCTGACGGCGGGCGTGAATCTCACGTTGCTGGACGCCAGCTACCGCACGGCCGAGGTCGTCAACGGCGCGTCCAACAGCAGCAACGATGCGGCGCTGGCGGGCCTGCCCGGCGTGGACGGCAATATCCAGATCAGCCCCGGTGATCGCATCCCGCTGGTGCCACGCAAGATGCTCAAGCTCTATGCCGATCTCGACCTCGGCGAGGCCTGGAGCCTCGGTGCGGACGCCATTGCGATGGGCGGCTCGACGGCGCGCGGCAACGAGAACGGCCAGCACCGGCCCGCCGGCAGCCACTACCTCGGCGCGGGTCGCAGTGCCGGCTACGCGGTGCTGAACATCACTGCGGCCTGGAAGCCGAGCAAGGGGCTGAAGCTGTTCGCCCAGGTCAACAACCTGCTCGACCGCGCCTACGCCACCGCCGCCCAGCTCGGGCCCACGGGCTTCAACGAGGCGGGCAACTTCCAGAGCCGGCCCTTTGCGGCCAACGCCAACGGTGACCGGCCGTTGCGCCACGCGACCTTCTACGCGCCGGGTGCGCCGCGGGCTGTGTCGGTCGGCGTGAAGTACGAGTACTAGCCCTCGGGCGTTGCTACACGCGGGCACAACGCGCCCGGGGCGCACGCAACAGCGCACCTGCGTACACACCCGCAACAGCGTGCCCCCTTGGCACGCCCGACTGCTCCCACTGCGCCGCGCGGCAACGCCCACGTGTGCCTTTCGCTCCAGGCCGGTACTGGCACAGCGCTTGCGCAAAGCGCTTCGGCCACATCACCACAACTGGAGACAACATGAACACGACTCGTACCCTTATCGCCACCGCGATCGCCGCAACAAGCACGGTTGCCCATGCCGCCGACTTCAAGGCCGGCGAATGGGACCTGAGCCTGGGCGGCATCGTCAACGCCTACTACACCCATACCAGCTGCTCCGGCTCGCAGGCCGTCGGCGGCGTGGCGCTGGCGACCAAGGGCCTGGGCTGCGGCGGCACTGACGGCCGCACCGTCATCGGCAACGGCCTGCTGCCCAATGCCCTCACCACCACGGCCAAGACGCGCCAGGACGGCTACGACATCCAGGCCACGCTGATGATCGGCGCCGCCGTCGCCTCGGGCGACGCGATCTCCAACAACAGCAACGTCGACGTGCGCCAGGGCTTCGTCACCTTCGGCAATGCCGACATGGGCACGGTCAAGCTCGGCCGCGACTACGGCCTGTTCGGCTCGTCGGCCATCCTCGGCGACATGACCCTGCTCGGCGCCGGCGCGCCCGTCGCCGCCACCCAGCGCAACCGCGTCACGCTGGGCCACATCGGCTCCGGCTACACCTACCTCGGCACCTACGGCCAGATCGCCTACAGCCTGCCCGCCAGCGGCGGCTTCTCCGCCACGGTGGCGCTGATGAGCCCCGTCGACGCTGGCGCCTCCATCGGCCGCAACGAGCCGCAGCTCCAGGCGCTGGCGACAGCCAAGTTCGACGGCGGCAAGCTGTGGGTGGGCGTGAAGCGCCAGAAGTTCGAAGGCACGGGCGGCGCGGCCAGCTTCACGATGAATGCGGCCGAGGTCGGCGCCAGCGTCAGCGTCGGCGCGCTGGGCTTTGCGGCCAATCTGCAATCGGGCAAGGGCCTGGGCGTGCTGTCCGACGGCGACAGCGGCAACCGCAAGCAGACCAACCTGCTGCTGCAAGCCACCTGGCAGGCCACGGCCAAGACCAAGTTCGGGCTGAACTGGGGCGAGAGCAAGCTGAAGGATGGCGCAGCGGCCGACTTGCGCAGCAACACCAATGTGACGGCCGGCCTGTACTACGGGCTGACCAAGAGCGTGACGCTGGTGGGGGAGCTGAGCCGGACGACGTCCAAGCCTGTGGCGGGTGCCGACGCGCGGATGAACGGGGTGGCGTTGGGCGGCATCGTGTTCTTCTGACGCCTGATCGCGGCGCCTCGGCCTACGGCGCCGCGCATGGATCGTTCCTAACATCGTCGCTCTGAAGCTGGCAAGGGCCGGCTTCGTCAACACGGGACGGCCCGCCTGCCGGGCCGTTGGCGGAACAGGCGATGCACAAGGGCACCATGGCTTCCTATCTGGCGGTCGCACTGGCCACGACGGTGCTGACCCTGTTGGGCGTGCTCGTCTACCAGAACCTGGCGGGCCGCGAGAAGAAGATCGAGCAGCAGTTGCCCAAGCTGTACGAGACCGATGACGCGGAGTTCCGCCGTGCGCTGGGCGCGTTGCTCGGCCCGCAGATCGTCGAGGGCAACCAGGTCGAGACCCTGCTCAACGGCGACGAGATCTTCCCCGCCATGCTGGCCGCCATCCGCTCGGCCCGCACGACCATCACCTTCGAGACCTACATCTACTGGTCGGGCAGCATCGGCCGCGAGTTCGTCGAGGCGCTGACGGAACGCGCCCGCGCCGGCGTCAAGGTGCACGTGCTGCTGGACTGGGTGGGCAGCATGAAGATGGACGCGGCGCTCGTGCAGGAGATGAAGGACGGCGGCGTGGAATGCGTGCGCTTTCACGAGCCGCGCTTTGCCAACTGGGGCCAGCTGAACAACCGCACCCACCGCAAGCTGCTGGTGGTGGACGGGCGCGTGGGCTTCACCGGCGGCGTCGGCATCGCCGACCAATGGCGCGGCAAGGCACGCGACAAGAGCGAGTGGCGCGACACGCACTACCGCGTCGAGGGCCCGGTGGTGGCGCAGATGCAGTCGGTGTTCCTGGACAACTGGATGCGCGCCACCGGCAAGGTGCTGCACGGCGAAAACTACTTCCCGGCGCTGAAGCCCGCCGGCCCCTACGCCGCGCAGATGTTCAGCAGCTCGCCCAGCGGCGGCAGCGAAAGCATGCAGCTGATGTACCTGCTGGCCATCACCGCCGCCCGCAGGAGCATCGACCTGGCCAACTCCTACTTCGTGCCCGACGAGCTGACGGTCCGGACCCTCATCGACGCCGCCAAGCGCGGCGTCAAGATCCGCGTGGTGACCCCCAGCGAGCACATCGATTCAGAGGTGGTGCGCCTGGCCTCGCGCAGCGACTGGGGCCCCATGCTGGAGGCCGGCATCCAGTTCGCCGAGTACCAGCCCACCATGTTCCATGTGAAGGGCATCGTCGTGGACGGCATCTTCTCGTCGGTGGGCTCGACGAACTTCGACAACCGCTCCTTCCGCCTCAATGACGAGGCCAACCTCAATGTGTTGAGCGCGGACTTTGGCCGCGTCCAGCAGCAGGTGTTCGAGGCCGACTGGGCCAAGGCGCGCCGCATCACGCTGGACGACTGGCGCCACCGCCCCTGGACCGAGAGGCTGCTGGAACACGCGGCCAAGGCGCTGCACACCCAGCTCTGAAGGCGGCGTCTTTCAGGCCTGCGCGTCGTCGCGCGCGGCATTGCCGCCTACACGGGGCGCGCGAGCGACCGCCTAGATTGGGGCATTGCCCATTTGAAAGCCCGCCATGCGCGCCCTCTTCGTCACCACCAGCGCCACCCAGCTCGCGCCCGACCATCCCACCGGCCTGTGGCTGGAGGAATTCGCCGTGCCCTATCTGGCAGCCACCGAGGCCGGCATCACCGTCACGGTCGCATCGCCCCAGGGCGGCTCCGTGCCGCTGGACCCCAAGACCGAACCGACCGACAAGCAGCGCGACACCTGGGCCAGGCCTCTGGAAGCGCTGCGGCACAGCGTTACGCTGGCGTCCATGCGGGACGAGACCTTCGACGCCATCTTCATCCCCGGCGGCCATGGCCCGATGGTGGACCTGGCCCAGGACGCCACCCTGCACGCCCTGGTAGCGCGGCACGATGCGAACGGCAAGGTGATCGCCGCCGTCTGCCACGGCCCGGCCGCGCTGGTGCATGCCAAGCGCGCCGATGGCCAGCCCTTCTTCCAGGGCCGCCGCGCCACCGGCTTCACCAATGCCGAGGAGTTCCTGGCGCGCCTGAAGGACGTCGTCCCCTTCCTGCTGGAAGACGAGATGAAGGCCGCCGGCGCCGATTTCCATTCCGCGCTGCTGCCCCTGCTCAGCCACGTCGAGCAGGACGGCAACCTCATCACCGGCCAGAACCCGAACTCCAGCGAAGCCGTGGCCAAGGCCCTGGTCGGGGCGCTGTCGCGGCGCTGACCCGCGCGTCCCTGATGGCCCCCGCGCCTCAGCGCCGGGTCTGCCAGGGCAGCATGGCCGCCAGCACGCCGTCGCGGCGCACGAAGTGGTGATACAGCGCGGCCAGCGCATGCAGGCCGGCCAGCCACATCAAGGCGTCGCCCAGCACTTCATGCACCTCGCCCCAGTCCGCCGCCTGGGCCAGGCGCGAGCCGGCGATCCAAGGGAACTCGTCCACCCGCACGCCGCCCAGCAGCGTCAGCGGATGGTGCTCGCTGCCCAGGGCCAGCAGGGCCGTGATCGGCAGGGCCAGCATCAGGGCCCACAGCGCGATGTGCGTCAGCTTTGACAGGGCCTGCATCCACGCCGCCATCTCGAAGCGCGGCTTGTCGGGCCGCAGCGCCACCCACACGAGGCGCAGCAGCGTGAGTGCCAGCACCAGCAGGCCCAGGGATTCATGCCAGACGATGTCCAGCCGCGTGGCCGGGTCGATGCCTTGGCGCGTCAGCCGCCCGAAACCGCCCGGCCCCAGGATGAACGCGACGGTCACGGCGATGGCGGTCACCCAGTGCAGGGCGCGGCTGAGGGGGTCGTAGCGAGGGGTGGGCATGGGGGGCGGACGCGCGAGCCAGATTGCCGGGATTGTGGCGGGGGCGGATTGATGGGGAGTTGACGGGCGACAAGGTTCGGGGCGTGCTGGGCCGGACGCCGTCCAAGCCGGTGGCGGGGACTCGGCGCGGATGAATGGCGTCCGCTTGAGGCGATCCCCCGGCCAAGCTGGGTTTGCCAGAGTCCGGCCACGAAGCCAGGCGTGGCAACATGAATCGGCCTGGCTAGCAACCCAAGCCGCCGATCGAACGGCTCGCGCTGGGCAGTTCACCATCCATTTCGAAAGGGAGTCTCCAATGGCCACATACGGCGAGAAGAAGTCGTTCCTGGACAGCTTCAGCTTTCACGACAGGGAGTCCTGCGCGAAGGCCATCAAGACCGGAGGCGTCGCCGCTCTGATCTCAGCGGGACTCACCTTGGCATTTGGCATCGCCAGTCTCTTGACGACGTCGGAGAACAAGGAGCTGGCTTACGTGCTGGACCCAGCCGTGTTCGTGGATGCCGTGCTGCTCGTCGTGCTTGCGATCTTCGTGTTTCGCAAGAGCCGAGTGGCCTCAACGCTGCTTTTCATCTACTTCGTCATCAGCAAGCTGACGATGTGGTACGAGACGGGCAAGGTGTCCGGCGCGCTGCTGACCATCGTCTTCTTCCTCTTCTACCTGACGGCCATGAAAGCCACCTATGCCTGGCACTCGAAGTACCGAGACGCCGATGAAGAGGTTCCCGCGGAGCATGCTTCGGCCTGAGGCAGCTGCTCCTTCGAAGTTATCAACGAATCAGCCTTTGATGACTTCGGGTCAATAAAGGCTTGAACCCTGACTCCGAACCTCGACCCAATCTTACGGACTAAATTTTGATAATGAGAAGCTCGCGCATATTGTTGCGATTTTCCGCACTGTTAGGCGCACACAGTTCGGCGTGGGCCATGGGCGGCGAAGGGCTTGTCGCAGACTTCCTTACCCTTTTTTCTTGGTTCATTCTATGGCTCATTTTTGCAATTATTAGCTTCATTCCAAAACGAAGCCAAAATCTGTTGAAAGATATTTCGCTTGGTTAATTCGACTAAGCTTTCCAATATATATCGCATCAAGCATTCTGTACGTCATTTATATTGAACCAATGATCCTTGCGCGCGACCGCCAGCTGAATGAAAATCTCAAGACTCAGGCACAGCAAGAATTTCTTAGCATTTGCAGCAAGCACATTCCAAAGGCTACACACATCCTGAAAACGGTGAGAGATAATGTGCCAAAACGCATTTTTATTGACCCACCCGAAGAATCATTTGGACTTGAAATCGGTCGAAAATTATCGGAATGCGTAGCTAACGGAGCCACCACTGCATGTAGTCGAATTAAGCTCGATACCGTCGAATTGGCATGGGTCTTAAGCAATAACGCCGGTCACTGCAAGACCGGCTTCATACCGGATGCTGATAAATGCTTTCGCAAGTACAGCCACTATAAGCTTGCCGCAGGAAACATTGGATACGCCGAGATTGAAGGGCCAACCTCGGAATATGCATTCCATATTGACAGTGCAAGTGAAACCGGAGGGTCAGGATTTACAGCCATAAGGAGATGGCAAATCTCACTCGTTTCCAAAGAATCAGATCAACCACTTGCGACAACTGAAATACTTGCGAATTGGGCTGAATCTGACCCGTGTCCGAGCCCAGAAAACGAATTGGCAGAAATATTGTCGAGAGTGTTTCTGTCACGCTGAAGATCGGAGAAAGTCCGGCAGGTCGCACGGATTCGGGGTCAGGTCTCAAATCTGTGGGGCCACATCTAAGTTCGAAGTTCGGAGTCAAGTCTTAAATCTGAACCCTTCCTCCGCTCCTCGAGTCACAGCATGCTTGCAGCCAAACTGCATGTCCGCTCCCAGCCAGCACTGGGCCCATCCCACTGCTGCAATCCCGCCCGTCATCCACAGCGGCACACCCGCCGCCAAGAACGGGCCCCATGCAGACCTTCGCTTCCACCACCCCACTCCTCGTCCGCGGCATCCCCACCACGCGCGCTGACGCACTACGCGCCGGCGGCCCCGACGCCCACGGCCAAGCGCCAATCCAGGCAACCGCCCACGGCCTGGGCAACCCCTGCCGGCATTGCTTGAACCTGATCGCGGAGGGCGACACCAAGCTCATCCTGGCGTATCGCCCCTTCGGCCACGCCCAGCCCTACGCCGAGACCGGCCCGATCTTTCTGCATGCGGCCGACTGCGAGCGCTACGAGGCCCATGCGCTGCCGGCCTGGTTCACCCATCTCGCGCCGGCCCTGGTGCGCGGCTACGACGCCAAGGACTGGATCGTCTACGAGACCGGCCGCGTCGTGCCAGGCCACGAGCTGGCCGAGGCCTGCCGTGCCATCCTCGCCCGCGAGGACGTGGCTTACGTCCACATCCGATCGAAGTTCAACTGCTTCCAGTGCCGCGTGGAGCGCGGCTGAGCCAGTCGCGCTCCACGCTCAGCGCTTCGCGCGATGCAGGATGGTGGCGATGACCGAGCGATCGTCGGGCCCGGTGGCAGAGGTGCTGACGCCCGAGAAGTTCGGACCCCACCAAGGCTGTTGGGCGATCTGGCCGACGGTGCCGCCCCAGCGCTGGGCCGCGCCCGGCCCGACGCCGAACAGGCGCAACTCGCACAGGGTGCGGCGGCACTCCACCGCGAGCAGCTCCAGGCCCTTCTGCACGCCGGCATCCTGCAGCGATTGTCGCAACTGCGTCTCCATCTGCCGGGACCAGTCCGGGTCCAGCGGCTCACCGGCAAAGCGGGCATGCAGTTCCTGCAGCGAGGGCGGCCGGTCGCTCATGTCGAGCAGCAATTTGGCATGTTCGCTCGACAGCGCGACGGCGGGCACGTCCACGCGCAGGGCGGCGGGCGCCACGGCGGAGGCGGCGGTCTTGCGCGGGTCGGCCGCGGCCAGCACGGGCGGGCAGGCCGCTGCAGGCGTGACGGCGACAGGCGCACCGCCGTGGCTGCTTGCCGATGCCACCTGGCTGGCGGCCACCGCAGCGGCAGGCGCCGAGGTCGGCTGAGGCACGAGGGCTGGGGCCAGCGGCGCGCTGGTTGAAGCAAGGGCAGGCGCGGCCACCGGGCCGGCCGACGCACCGCTGAAGTAGTGGGTTGCGATGACGGCGAGGGCCGCGCCCGTGACGCCACCGATGACAAGGTCTCGAATATTCATGGCTCCCTTGCCGCCAGCGGGCTTGCCGCGCTGGGCGCGGTCTGGGGCTGTACGGCTGCGGCGCAGCATAAGGGCGGCGCCGGGGTGGCGCGAGAAGCTCGAAAACCTGGGCTGGCGTGTGACACGCCTGGCCCACATCAGCGACTATTTCTGGGCTCCGGCCTTCGTGCTGGTGGCCGAGGCGGCCTGACTGACGCGAAACCGCGCTGCGCGCGGGCTCAGTGTGCGTGCGAGGCCGCGCCTGCGGGCGCCTCCGCCCGGGCCTTGCAGTGCTTGTCCATCATGCTGTCGGGCGCACTGGCGGCGCGCCCGGGCTCGGCGGCGTGGCGCTTGCACATCTCGTCCATCATGCCGCCTCCCTTGGCGGCGTCCTTGGGGGCGCCTTCAGCCGCGGAGGCGTGAGCGGTGTGGCCCTGCGGCCCGGGGGCGGCGCAACCAGCCAGGGCCAGCGCCAGGACGAGAACGGGGGCGAGTGGCTTCATGCGGGATCCTCCAACAGCTTCGCGCCAGCATGCGCCGCCGTGGCCGCGCGGCGCTTGACGAGGATCAACCCCGCTGGCCTGCACCCCCCGAGCATCCTGAAGATGAAGGACGCTTCGCCGCCCTGACGCCGCCGGTCTCACCGCAAACAGGGCCGCGGGCGCACAGTGCGCCGGCGCACCACCGCGCGAACGCATTCACCGGCGTCGACGGTGAGGAGGACTTCAAAATGAACTACGCGAAGCACATGCTGACGGGGCTGCTGGCGGCAGGTTTGACGATGGTTGGCGCTGCGGCATTCGCCCAGGACTCCAGCTACAAGCCGAGCACGGTGTGGAACTTCTCCCATATCAAGATCGAGCCCGGGCAGTTCGAGAACTACATGGACTTCCTGGCCAAGACCTGGAAGAAGTCCAACGAGTTCGGCAAGAAGGAGGGCTACATCCTGTCCTACCACGTGTTCGCGGTGAACAACCCTCGCGAGGGCGAGCCCGACCTGATCCTGGCCATCGAGTCCAAGGATTACATGACCACCGCGCAGCAGCTGGACGTGCAGAAGAAGTACGAGGCCTTCATGGCCATGGACCCGCACAAGCAGGACGCGGCCTCCGGCGAGCGCAAGGTGATGCGCAAGCTGGCGGGCAGCATGGAGTTGCAGGAGCTGGTGCTGAAGTAGGTGGGCGGGGCCCGGGCTCCCATCTGAGCTCGGCCTTCTTCAGCGGCCCGCGCGGCGGCCTCATGCTTTTTCAACCCCCTCAAACCTTGGGTCGGAACCGTCACGCCACGCTGGCATGCTTGGTCCATCTCTCAGCAGTACGAGACGACCATCATGTTGCACCTCACCCCCACCCCCGACCGCGACCAGACCCTCGGTGAAGAGATCGCCAATGCCATCAGCCACGGCCTGGGCGTGGTGCTGGCCATCGCGGCCCTGCCCATCCTCGTGACGCGGGCGGTCAGCGCCGGCAGCGCGGCCGATGTCGTGGGCGCTGCCGTCTTTGCGGCCACGATGATCCTGCTGTACGGCATTTCCACGCTGTACCACGCCTTACCTGTGGGCGGCCGCGCCAAGGCGGTGCTGCTGCGGCTGGACCATGCGGCCATCTACGTCTTCATCGCTGGCAGCTACACGCCCTTCACGCTCGGCGTGCTGAATACCGGCCCGGGCACGACGCTGCTGATCGCCGTCTGGGCCGCGGCGGCCTTCGGTGTGGCCATCAAGCTGCTGAACCGGCTCAAGCACCGCTTCGTGTCCACGGGCCTTTACCTGGCCATGGGCTGGGTGGTGGTCTTCGCGGCCGGGCCGCTGGTGTCGCGCCTGCCGGCGGCGGGCCTGACGCTGCTGATCGCCGGCGGCCTGAGCTACACGCTGGGCGCCTTCGTCTTCCTGCTGGACAACAAGGTGCGCTACTCGCACTTCGTCTGGCATCTGTTCGTGCTGGGCGGCAGCGTCTGCCACTTCTTCGCGGCGCTCTGGTACGCCTATGGTTGAGGGCGCGACACTGGGCCCCTCAGCAAGGAGTGCCCATGCCCAAGGCCTACTGGATCGCCCGCGTCGACGTCAGCGACGCCGAGACCTACAAGCTCTATGTGCAGCGCAATGACGCGGTGTTCGCCAAGTTCGGCGGCCGCTTTCTCGTGCGGGCCGGCCAGTTCGAGAACCCCGAGGGCGCCAGCCGCGGCCGCAATGTGGTGATCGAGTTCCCGAGCTACGAGGTGGCGCAGGCCTGCTACCGCTCGCCCGAGTACGCGCCGCAGATCGCGCTGCGCCAGTCCTGCGCCGAGGCGGACATCGTCATCGTCGAGGGCTACGACGGGCCGCAGCCGGGCTGAACCGCAAGGGCTCAGCTGCTGCGCCGCCGCGCGAGAGCGAGCAGCGCCGCGAGGCCACCCACCCACAGCCAAGCGGTGCCGGGCTCCGGCACGGGCGCGTTGGCCACGCCCGGGCTGACGGTCACGGTGTAGAGATTGGCGTTCGGAAAGCTCAGGTCGACGAAGAAGAAGGGGTCGGCCGAGGCCGAAGCGAACTCGTCGACGAAGCTGGCACCCGCGGCGGCGGTGATGGCCAGGTGAACCGTGCCATTGGGCCCGCCAGACTTCATCGGCAGCGACAGCACGCCATGGAATGACGGGCCGCCGCCGCAATTCAGGTCCGGCGCGCAGGCCGCCACGCCGATGCCCTGGCCGAGGCCGTTGGCGACGTTGAGCGTGGCGATGGCCCAGGCCTTGGAGCTGTCCCGGCCCAGGGCGTCCAGGTGGGTGGCGATGGAGATGGGCACCATGTCGCCCGGGTTGCCGCCGGTGACCTGGAACTCGTAATCCAGCCACGCGGTGACGCTCGCTCCCACCGCATTGGCCGGGAAGCCATAGGCGCTGGCCTGCCCCGACAGCAGCACGAAGGGCGCCATGCCGACACTGCCCGACGCGCTGAGCGCCCCGCCGCCGCCCAGGCTGCAGCCGGAGGTGCTGGTTTGCAGCCCGTGGTTACCCGGCTCGTCGGTGCGGCACTGGATGAACGACGCCGGGGCCGCGAGCGGCACTGCCGCCGCAGGCGGCGCCAGCACGGTGAGACCGGCCACCATGAGGCCGCTGGCGAGCCCGGCCAGGCGCATGCGCTTGATGAATCTCATGGCGGCCTCCCTGGCCTGGCCAAAGAACCAACTTAGGCGGGGGCCGTGGCGGCCGCCATCCCCAGTTGAGCAGGGCTCGGGCAGCGCCGGCCACGCAACGCGGGGGCGCCAACCGTGACCTAACCCCGCCGCAGGCGGGCTTGCAGCCTCGCGTCCTACAAGGGTTTAGAGGCCGCGTGGTACATTCGGCGCATAGATTCGCACAAGACCGTTTCCTCAAGGTCTTATCTGCAGCCCCGCTGGCCATCCCCTGGCCCTTCTTGCGAGCGGCTCGCTTCAGCAACTCCCGGTGAGTGTTCTTGAGTGTTTCTGTCTCCGCGCGGCATGACGCTGGCGGAGTATTTTTTCCATCTATACATTTCCCAAAGGAAACACCATGACTACAGAAACCGGCACCGTGAAGTGGTTCGACGACGGCAAGGGCTTCGGCTTCATCACGCCTGACAACGGCGGCAAGGACCTGTTCGCTCACCACAGCGAAATCAAGAACGCCGGCGGCTTCCGCTCGCTGGCCGAAGGCGCCAAGGTTTCGTTCGAAGCCACGCAGGGCGCCAAGGGCCCGCAGGCTTCCAACATCCGCACGCTGTAATTTGTGCACGGGCGCCTCGTGCGCCCAAGGCCGCCGCCAGCTCGATCTGGCGCGGCACCACCAAAAAGAAGAAAAATATGAACAACAACAATATCGAGGTGGGACGCTTTCTGGTTTCACCCATGACCCAGGCCCGCGCGGGCGGCGGTTTCGACGCCTTGGTGTCGATCCGCTCCGGTCGCGGCATGGCCAGCGTGGATCGCGTCATGCGTTTCACGCCGCAGTTCATCAGCCCGCAGGCAGCATTGCACTACGCTCGGACTGAAGGCCTTGCCTGGGCGCGCTGCCATTGAGGAGCGCGCGCGGTCACCGGCCGCACCAACAAGTGCCGGCACGGCCACGTGCTCGGCCTCCCGTCTAACTTTCGCAACGGAGCCCAACACTTGGCCAAAGAAGAACTGATCGAAATGCAAGGCGTCGTGGATGAAATCCTGCCCGACTCGCGCTTCCGCGTGACGCTGACGAATGGCCACAAGGTCATCGCCTACACGGGCGGCAAGATGCGCAAGCATCACATCCGCATCCTGGCTGGCGACAACGTGTCGCTGGAGATGTCGCCCTATGACCTGAGCAAGGGCCGCATCACCTTCCGTCACCTGGGCGGTCCGCGCCCCGCGCCCACGGGCGCCCAGCGCCGCTAAGCCCTCGCGGCTCAGCCACCCCCGATCGGCCGCCCGGCATGCCCTGGCGGCCGATACTTTTTGTGCGGCCCGTGCACACGCCGACATCCAGCGGCCGCCCCAGCGCGTAGGCTCCGCATGCCCATGTTGAAAGCCGGCCTCTTCCTGCTTGGCGCCCTGCTGCTGGCGGGCGTGCTGGTGGCCTGCGCGCCGGTGAAGGCGCTGAATGCCCTCGCACCCCGCCACACGCACACGCTGACGACCGGTGTGGCCTACGGGCCGGGGCCGCGCCAGCAGCTGGACGTGTACCAGCCGGCGCGCGCGGCGCCGCGCGACGGCTGGCCGGTGGTGGTGTTCTTCTACGGCGGCTCCTGGAACCGCGGCAAGCGGGGCGACTACGCCTTCGTCGGCGAGGCGCTGGCCTCGCGCGGCATCCTGACGCTGGTGGCCGACTACCGCCTCTACCCGGAGGTGCGCTATCCCGACTTCCTGCGCGACAGCGCTGCGGCGCTGGCCTGGGGCCTAAGCCATGCCCAGGGCCTGGGCGGCAACCCGCGGCGCGTCTTCGTCATGGGCCACAGCGCCGGCGCCTACAACGCCGCCATGCTGGCGCTGGACGCGCGCTGGCTGCAGCCGACCGGCCACACGCCGCGCGAGCTGGCCGGTTTCATCGGCCTGGCCGGGCCCTACGACTTCCTGCCCATCACCAACCCCGACGCCAAGCCGGTGTTCTTCCACCCCGACTACCCGCCGCGCACGCAGCCGCTGGAGCACGCTGGCAAGGGCGCGCCACGCAGCTTCCTGGGCGCGGCCAAGGACGACGAGCTGGTGAACCCGCAGCGCAACACGCAGGGCCTGGCCACCAAGCTGCAGACGCTCGGCGTGCCGGTGACGGTGAAGCTCTATGACCGCGTCGGCCACATGACGCTGATCGCGGCCTTCGGCGCGCCGCTGCGCTGGCTGGCGCCGGCGCTGGAAGACGTGACGGCCTTCGTCAACGGGCCGCCTGGGCGCTGAGCACGGCGCGCCGCAGCGCGTCCAGCGCCTCGCCGTCACGCCAGCCCTCGGCCGCATCGCCGATGACCACCTCGACCATTGCCCCGCCTTCGACGAGATGCGAAGCCACGGCCCGCGCGCCGAGCCAGAAGCCGTCGCGCCGCGCCACTTCCAGCAGCCCCTCGCGCAGCGCCTCGGGCGCGGCGGGCAGGTGCAGCTGGAAGGCGTTGACCTGCGGCACCTCGGGCGCCACGCGCCAGCCGGGCTCGGCGGCCAGCACGGCGGCCAGGGCCTGGGCGCGCTCGCGATAGGCCGGCATGTGCGGCAACTGGGTGCGCAGGCCCTGCAGCGCGCTCAGCACGAAGGGATGGACGGTGAAGAGGTTGCCGGCCAGGCGGGTCTGCCAGGGCGCGAGCTGGGCGATGAAATCCTCGCTGCCGGCCAGCACGCAGCCGGCCAGGCCGCCCAGACCCTTGTAGAAGGACACATAGACGGAATCGGCCAGCGCGGCGATTTCGGCCAGCGGCCGGCCGTAGTGGGCCGAGGCTTCCCAGAGCCGGGCGCCGTCGAAGTGCAGCGGCACGCCGCGCTCCCGGCACCACCGGCTGAGGGCAACCAGGTCGTCCCACTCGGGCAGCACATAGCCGCCGCGGCGCAGCGGCAGTTCCACGGTGACGACGGCTGGCTGCTCCGGCGCAGCCATCACCTCCTCGATGCGGCTGGGTCGATCCGTGCGGCCGATGCGCAGGCCGCGCAGGCCCATCAGCTTCTCGAAGGCCTCGGCCTCGTCGATGGCGATATGGCTTTGCGGGTGCAGGGCCACCGGGCCGTCGCCCTCACCGCAGTGCACACGCAGGGCGGCCAGCTGGGCGGCCACACCCTTGTGCATGAAGCGCGCGGCCGGCTTGCCGAGCAGCGCCGCCACCTCGGCCTCCAGCGCCTGGATGGCCTGGCCCTGGCCATAGACGTCCAGCGGCAGCCCGGCCTCGGGCAGCTTGGCCAGGGCCAGCAGGGAGTCGCGCATGGACGTCAGCGGCCGGTGACCGTTGAGCCAGCGGGTGCAGCGGTTGCGCAGTTCGGCATCGGCGTGGAGGGTGGTGTTGGAGTAGCTTGCAGCGGGCATGGGCGCGAGTGTCACACCGGGCGGGAATGCCTTTCCGATCGGGGTTCACTAAACTCTCGCCCTTTTTCCTCGCGCGCTCGCACCAGCGAGACACCGCCATGCAAGCCCTCCCACCGCAGCCCATCGCCGCCGAGCCCCTGGCCCGGTTGCTGCTGCAATGGGGCGTCGCGCCGGCGCCGGCGGCTCCCGTGGCCGAGCGCCTGGGGGGCTGGCTGGGCTGGGCGGAGGCCATCGGGCTGTCCCAGTTGCTGGCCACCGCCCCCGCAGCCGGTGCCAACGCCGCCGCCCGCAGCGAAGGCCTGGCCTGGGCCGACGCCGCGCTGGCGCGCCTGCAGGAAGAGCTGACCGCAGCCTTCGACGACGCGCTGCTGGCACGCGAATCGGCCGAGCTGGCGCCGGAAAGCGTGCCGCTGGCCGACCTGCTGGCGCCCTACCGCCTGCACCACGCCCAGCAGCAGCGCAGCATGGCCGCCCGCGTGGCCAGCTTGCGTGAACGCCTGCGCCCGCGCCTGGCCGAGGCATCCGGCCCGCTGGCCCGCCTGGCGCAGCTGGACGCCGTGTTCGAGCGCGCCGTCGCGCAGCAGGAGCGCCCGCTGCTGGCCGGCCTGCCCGCGCTGCTGACCCGGCGTGCCGAAACACACCATGCCACCGACCCGCGCCGCTGGCGCGCCCGCTTCTGGGCCGACCTGCAGCGCGCGCTGCGGGCCGAGCTGGACCTGAGACTGCAACCGGTGCTGGGCCTCCTCGAAGCCCTGCACCAAGCCGATTCCTGATGAACCGTTTCCTGAACGCTCTCTACCCTCTCGCCCTGGCCGCCGGCCTCGCGGGCATTGCCGGCGCCGCGCTGGCCGCCGCGCGCCACCACCCGGTGGCGCTGGCGATGACGCTGCTGATCGCGGCCTTCTTCGCCATCGGCATCTGGGAACTGACGGCCTTCCGCCGCGCCAGCCGCGAACTGGATGCGGCGCTGGGCAGTGATGACTTCATCGCCAAGCTGCCCGCCACGCTGAACGCAGCCGTGCAGCAGCGCCTGGACGGTTTGCGCGTGGCCCTGCCGGGCCTGTCGCTGGCGCCAGCCCTGGCCGGCCTGCTGGTGCTGCTGGGCATGCTGGGCACCTTCATCGGCCTCGTCATCACACTGAGCAGCACGGCCAGCGCCCTGGGCCAGACGGCCGACCTGGCCGCGCTGCGCAACGCGCTGGGCGCACCCGTGCAGGGCCTGGGCCTGGCCTTCAGCGCCAGCGTGGCCGGCGTGACGGGCTCGGCCATGCTGGGCCTGATGGTGGCCCTGGCGCGCCGCGAACGCGCCGCCGTGGCAGCACAACTCGACACCGCCCTGCTGGGCAAGCTGCGCCCGCTGACCGCCGCCCACCGCCGCGCGCTGGAACGGCAGGCCGCCGAGGCCGCGGCCACCGAGGCGGCGCAGCAGCGCCAGCTCGAGCTCGTCGCCCAGCTGCAGCAATACGCCAAGCAGATGGCCGACCAGCTCGCGGCGCAGAATGATCGTTTCCACGGTGAGACGAGCAAGGCCTACACGGCCCTCGCCGCCAGCGTGGACACGACGCTGCGCAACAGCCTGGCCGAAAGCGCCCGCCTGGCCGGCGCCGCCATCCAGCCCGCCGCCGAAGCCGCCATGGCCGGCATCGCCCGCGAGGCCGCAGCCCTGCACGAGCGCGTGGGCACGCAGGTGGCCGGCCAGCTCGGCGCGCTCAGCCAGCGCTTTGAAGCCGGCGTGGCCCAGATCGCCCAGCAGGGCGAGTCCGCCGCCAAGGCCCAGGGCGAGGGCCTGGCCCAGCAGCGCGAGGCCGCGCTGAAGTTGCTGGCCGACACCCATGCCGCCACGCAGCAGGTCGTCGAGCGCCTGGGCGACCGCTGGGCCGGCGAAGCACAGGCCCTGCTCACCAAGCTGGGCGAGGCCGACGGCGCCCGCGCCGCGGCCCTGCGCAGCCAGGTCGATGCGATGGCCGAACAACGCCTCGCCGCCCAGCAGGCCGTGGCCGACACCGCCGAGCGCTTTGCCGCGCAGACGCAAGCCCTGCTCGACCGCGTGGCCGAGGCCCAGGCACGCCAGCAAGCCACCCAGGCCGAACAGCGCGATGCGGCCCAGCAGGTCATCACCGCCACGGCCGAGCGCTTTGCTGCGCAGACCCAGACGCTGCTCGACAGCATCGCCGAAGCGCAAGCCCGTCAGCAGGCGGCACTCGCCGAACAGGATGCCCAGCGACGCGCCGAGGCGCAGGCCGAAACACAGGCTCTGGCCCAGCAGCGCGCAGCCAACGAACAGCTGCTGGCCGCCAGTGGCGAGCGGGCCCAGAACGCCCTGACCGAGCTGGCCACTGGCTTCGCCACGCAGACCCGGGCCGCCGTCGCCGCCCTGGCCGAAGCGCATGGCCAGCTGCAGTCGGCCCATGGGGCGAACGACGCCGAACGCCTGGCCGCCTGGCGCGCCGAGCTGCAGGCCGCGGGCGCCGCCCAGCTGGCCCAGCAGCAGCAGCTCGCCGATGGCCTGCTGAGCCACACGCGCGATCTGGTGGCCCAGGGACAGGCCCAGGCGCAGACGGCGCTGACGGAGGCCGGCGCGCTGCTGAAGGCCGCTGGCGAAGCACCGCGCGCGGCCGTCGAGGTGGTGGCGGCCCTGCGCGAGCAGCTCGCGCAAAGCCAGGCCCAGGACCGCGCGGCCCTGACCGAACGCGCCGAGCTGATGCAGACGGTGTCGACGCTGCTGGCCTCGCTGCAGCAGGCGGCCGGCGAGCAGCGCGCCGCGCTCGACGGGCTGATCAGCAGCGCGGCGTCCCAGGTGGATGCGCTGGTGGGCAGTTCGGCCAGCCAGCTCGAAGCCCTGGGCCAGCGCTTCACGGAGCAGACCGCCGTGACCGGCCAGGCCCTGTCCGACGCGGCGACGACCATCGCCGCCAGCGCCGCCGAGATGGGCAGCCTGGGCGAGGGCTTCGGTGCCGCCGTCGAGCAGTTCCAGGGTGCCAACGCCCAGCTGGTGCAGCACCTGGCCGCGCTGGAGGAGCGCCTGGCCGGCGCGATGGCGCGCAGTGACGAGCAGTTGGGCTATTACGTGGCCCAGGCCCGCGAGGTCATCGACCTCTGCCTCGGCTCACAGAAGCAGGTGCTGGACGCGCTGCAGACCACGGCGGCCGCGAATGGATGAGCCGCTGGAGATCGAGCAGGAAGGCGTCGGCGCGCCCGCGTGGGCGGCCTTTGGCGACCTGATGGCCGGCGTGCTGGGCGCCTTCGTGCTGGTGCTTGCCGCGGCGCTGGTGGGTCAGCTGGACCTGGCCAACAAGCTGGAAGCCGAGGTGCAGCAGCGCCAGGCCGAACAGGCCCGCCGCGAGGCGCTGGAGCGCGCCCTGGCCGGCCCGTTGGCGGATGGGCGCATCACGCTGGTGGAAGGCCGCATTGGCATCAGCGGCGCGGTGCTGTTCGCCATCGGCTCGGACCAATTGCACGCCGACGGCCGCGCGCTGATCAAGAGCCTGGCTGTGCCGCTGCGCACCTATCTCGCGCAGCGCGACGAGATCCTGATGGTGAGCGGCTTCACCGATGACCGCGGCATGCTGGCCGGCAAGGGCGCATCCAAGTTCGCCGACAACTGGGAGCTGTCGGCCCAGCGCGCGCTGACCGTCACGCGCACGCTGATGGCCGAAGGCCTGCCGCCGGACGCCGTCTTCGCCGCCGCCTTCGGGCCGCAACAGCCGGTGGCGTCCAACGACGAGGCCGCCGGCCGCGCGCTGAACCGGCGCGTGGAGATCGCGCCCACGCCGCGGCCCAAGCGGGCAGCAGCCTCGGCACCGTGATGGACGATCCCGTCGCCTGGGTGCAGGCCCGCGCCGAGACCGACCCGGTGCGCCGGCGCGTGCTGGAGGGGCTGGCGCGGCGCGCATCTGCGCTGGAGGCGGGTGCGCTGCGTGAACGGCTGATAGCCAAGCTGGTGCAGCGCGCCGAAGCCGCGCCGGTTGCGCTGCCGGTGCGCTCGGCAGCCAATGCCCCAAGTCCGCTGACGGAACTTGTCGCCCAGCTGCAATCCGGCCCCGAGCTGCGCAATGTGCAGGCCCACCGCCGCACCTGGAGCGCGCTGCGCCTGACGCGCCGCATGGCCGAGGTCAGCGCGCCGGTGCCCGAGCACCTGGGCCCGCTGAACAGCCAGGTGCTGGTGGCCCGCGCGCTGCAGCAGGTCCAGGCCCTGTCGCCCGACTATCTCCAGCGCCTGATGACGCAGCTCGACGCGCTGGCCGCACTCGCGCCGCTGCAGGTTGCCGCCGAAAGCGATGCCAGGCCGGCCCGCAAGCCCGCCGCTCGGCGGCGTTGACGCGCACAGCAGTTCGCTGCTGACAGGATCTGACAGGGCTCAGGCGCGAAGATGACAACGCTGCCAACGCTCCAACCTGCCGCATGACGCCCATCCTCTACTTCTCCCGCAACCCCAACCCACGCCTGGCCGTCGCGGCGGCGAAGTATTTGGCCGCGCCGGTCACCTACGAGTTCGCCGCGCCGCTGGCGCCGGGCCAGGCCGACAAATACCGCCATCTCAACCCCTCGCTGCGCCTGCCCATCCTGGTCGAGGCCGACGGCAGCTCGCTGTTCGAGGCCGATGCCATCGCTTGCCGGCTGTCGCAGCTGGTGGGCTCGGAGTTCTGGCGCACCGGGCCCGAACTGCCGGACATGATCCGCTGGGTCAGCTGGAGCCGCGACAACTTCATGAACGCCTGCGACATGGTGCATTTCGAGCGCGGCACCAAGCAGCGCTACAAGCTGGGCGCGCTGGACGAGGGCCTGGTGGCGCGCGGCACCACGCGCTTCCATGAGACCGCGGCCATCCTGCAGGCCCATCTGGCCAAGCAGGAATGGTTGCTGGCCAGCGGCCTGAGCTATGCCGACTTCCGCATGGGCGTCTTCCTGCCCTTCAACGACGTGGCCAAGCTGCCGCTGGCCGACTACCCGGCCGTGGCCGCCTGGCATGAAAGGCTGATGGCGCTGCCGGCCTGGGCCGATCCCTTCGACGGCTTGAGCGCGCCCGAGCTGCCGCCTGTGGCTTAGGCTCGATGGGGTTCAGCTAGGGCAGTTGTCGACCCGTTGCAGACATCCACAACCACGATTGAGCTACCGACAAGCAGAAGCACAGCACCAAAAGCACAAGGTCACGCCAGCGGGTAAGAGGGATGGTGGAGACGGACGATGTTCAGGTCTTCCTCTCGTGAGGCAGGAGGGATTCCAAATGCCGAATGGCTGCGGGAGTAAGACCGAGAGGCTGGTCGCCACCACCAGTCAAGAACGCTGTGCACATGCCGAATGGTGGGTCTTCCACATGGCCAGTAGAGAGAATATTCAAGCTCTCGCATTCACCCCTGTAGTTGTGGCGAAACTCGGCAATATCCCGCTCCTCGCAACTGATCACGTATCCATACGAGCCGAAGTCTTTTCGAGGCTCGGCTCTGAGTCTGACTTTGTATGCCATGTTCATGAGTTCAAGATTGCGAGCGCCAGCCGGCTAGCCTATCCGAATGCGGTCGCTCACGACCACCCGCTTGTGGCCGAAAGCTGCTCTCCTTGAACCGAAATGGGCTAAGCCCAGGGCCCTTCTATCAGCGCCCGCGTCTCCTCGACGGCGATGCGCCACATCTCCAACACTTCTTCGTCGGGCCGCTCGTAGGCGCCGCCGAAGTTGCCATCGCCGGCCAGTTCGCGCGCCGCAGCGGGCGGCAGCACGGCATAGCGCTGGTAGTCGACCGGCGGCTTGCGGCCCTCGGGTTGGGTGACGCCGGCCAGGCGCGTCCACGGCAGGTTCTCCATCCACGAGGCATGGGCCGACTGCGGGTCCTTGGCCTTCACATAGGCCAGTGTCCTGGGCGAATTCCACCAGTTGTGGAAGCGCACGCGGGTGCGTGGGTGGGCGGCCATCCATTCGGCGACCGCTGCCGCGACAGGCTGGTTGCCGCCATGGCCATTGACGATGAGGATGCGCCTGAAGCCCTGGTGGTCCAGGCTGTCGAGCAGGTCCTGCACGACCCGCACCATGGTCTCGACCTTGAGCGTGACGGTGCCGGGATAGCTCATGAAGCTGGGTGTGATGCCGAAGGGTAGGACCGGGAACACCGGCACGCCCAGTGGCTCGGCCGCCTCGACGGCGACGCGCTCGGCCAGGATGGCGTCGACTGCGAGGCTGAGATACGCGTGCTGCTCGGTGCAGCCTATGGGCAGCAGGCAGCGGTCGTCGGCTTTCAGCCAAGCCTCGACCTGCATCCAGTTCATGTCGGCGATCTTCATTTCACGTCCACGTTGGCGTAGTTGTTGAGGCCGAAGGGGCTGACCTTCATGTTCACGACACGCTTGCTCGTGGCGATGGCCGTCGTCGGGTAGGTCAAGGGCACCCAGGGCGCATCGTCGCGATACAGGGCCTGGGCACGGCGGTAGAGCGCGTCGCGCTTTCCCTGATCGGCCACCTCGCGCGCCTCGGCCAGCAGGGCATCGAAATCCTTGCGGCACCAGCGCGCCACATTGCTGCCGCCGGCCACGGCCGCGCAGGCGAAGTTGGGCGTCAGGAAGTTGTCGGGGTCACCGTTGTCCGAGGCCCAGGCGAGCAGCGTCGCGTCATGCTCCCCGGCGCGGGTGCGCTTGAGCAGCTCGCCAAACTCCAGCGTGACGATCTCCACCTTGACGCCAATGCGCGCCCAGTCGGCCTGCAGCAGCTCGGCCGTCGCCTTGGGGTTGGGATTGGTGGCCCCGGCACCGGCACGTATCCAGAGCTTCAGCGCAAAGCCGTTGGCCAGGCCCGCGGCCTTGAGCAGCTCGCGCGCCTTGGCCAGGTCCTGCGGCGCCGGGCCGGCCTTGTCGTCATAGCTCCATTGCGAGGGTGGGTAGGGGTTGCCGGCCGGACTGGCAGCGCCGCCGTAGACGGCACGGGCGATCGATGCTCGGTCGGTCGCCAGCCCCAGGGCCTGGCGCACGCGGCGATCGTCCAAGGGCTTGTGCTCGACGTTCAGCCCGACAAAGGTCGTGACCAGGCCCGGGCCAGTCAGCAGCTGCAGCTTGCCATCGCGGCGAATCTCGTCCCAGGTCTGTGGCATGGGGTAGAGGCCGATGTCGCACTCGCCGGCCTTGAGGCGCTGCAGCCGGGTGGCGGAGTCGGGCGAGATGGAGAAGATGAGCTTGTCCAGCGCCACCTTGCCGCGGAAGTAGCCGGGGTGGGCGTCGTAGCGGACGACGGCGTCCTTCACATAGCTGCGGAACTGAAAAGGCCCCGTGCCGACCGGCTTGAGGTTCATGTCCTCCATGCGGCCGGCCGCCTGCAATGCTTCCGAGTATTCGGCCGACAGCACGCTGAGGAATCCCATGGCCACGTCGGCCAGAAAGGGCGCCTCGGGCCGCGTCAGCTCGATGCGCACCGTGCGCGCATTTACGGCCGTGACGCTCTTGACCAACTGGCCGAACTGCATCGCCGCCGCGTAGTACCAGCCTTGGCGGGGCTGGTTGTGCCAGCGGTGCCTGGGGTCGATCTGGCGCGTGAAGCTGTAGACGACGTCATCCGCCTGCAACGGCCGCGTCGGCTTGAACCAGGGCGTGGTGTGGAAGGCCACGCCGGCGCGCAGATGGAAGGTATAGGTCTTGCCGTCGGCGCTGATCTCCCAGCGCTCGGCCAGCGCCGGCACGAGCTTGGTGGTGCCGGGCTCGAACTCGACGAGGCGGTTGTAGAGGGCCTCGGAGGAGGCGTCGGCCGTGGAGTTGGCGTGGAAGAGGGAGTAGTCGAAGCCGTCGGGGCTGGCTTCGGTGCAGACGGTCAGCGTCTTGGCTTGAGCCGAGACCGAGGCGGCCACCAGCGCGAGCACGATCAGGCGTTTCATGTCAGTCATCCATTCACAAGCGAAACCGAGTATTCCGGGCCGAGCGCTGGGCCGCTCCCGAGCCGGCCCGCTTGGCGATGTGCGTGCGGCTCGATGCCGCAAGCATCGCCGTCCCCTCGGGGGACCAACCAGGGTTGCGCGCGTTCAGCGTCGCAAGACTGGGCGAGGGGCATCACGCTGTTCGCTTCCATGCCATGCCCAAGGTCGCGGGCGCGGTGTGCACGAAGCCGAACTGGGCATAGAGGGCGTCGGCCGGCACATCAGCCAGCAGGCTCACATAGCCCGTCTCAGGCACGTGGTCGCGCAGCCAGGCGGCGATCTCGCCCATGATGAGCTTGCCCAGGCCCCGGCCCTGGTGCTCGGGCAGCACGGCGATGTCGACGACCTGGAAGGCCGTGCCGCCGTCGCCGATGACGCGGCCCATGCCGATCGGCTCGCCGCCGTGCAGGATCTGCACCGCGAACAGGGTGCCAGGCAGCCCTTGCGCAGCCGCTTCAGCCGACTTGGGGCTGAGGCCGGAAGCGACGCGCAGTTGGCGGTAGGTGTCGGCCGTTGGGGTGGCGCGCAGGGTCGTGTAGTCATGACTCATGCGCGCATTCTGTGCCGGCCCATCACCTGCACTCATACCCGCAGCGCCCTCCGACATGGCCCCTGCGGGCTGGCCCGGGGCCGCCGGCGCGACCGCGCTGCAACAATCCGGGTCTGGCCACGCCCGTCCCACGCATGAAGTTCACCTCCCTCGTTGCTGCCTCCCTGGCCCTGCTGCTCAGTGCCTGCGCCAGCGTGGCACCCACGCCGCCCGGCACGGCCGCCACGCCGCCCGCTGCCTCCAAGGCGCCGATGGCTTCGACCGCGCCCGCCATCGCCGTGCGTGCGCCCAACATCGACCGCAGCTACACCTCGCAGAACCAGGACAGCCGGGCGCTGTACATCGTGCTGCACTACACCGTCATCGACTGGGAGAAGTCGCTGAAGGTGCTGACGACGGGCGGCCAGGTGTCGGCCCATTACCTGGTGCGCGACAACCCGGTGGCCAGCTACGCGCTGGTGGACGAGAACCGCCGCTCCTGGCATGCGGGCGCCAGCTACTGGGCCGGCAACACCAACCTGAATTCGGCCTCCATCGGCATCGAGATCGTCAACGCCGGCTATGTGGACGGGCCCGGCGGCCGCGTCTACGCGCCCTTCCCGCAGGCCCAGATCGATGAGGTCATCGCCCTGGTGCGCGACATCCAGAAGCGCCACAACGTCAAGCCCGACCGCATCATCGGCCACGCCGACATCGCGCCCGGCCGCAAGCAGGACCCGGGTCCGCAGTTCCCCTGGCGGCAGCTGGCCGACGCGGGCCTGATTCCTTGGCCGGACGGCCCCTTGGTCATCGTCAAGACGCTGGAGCATGAGGTCGCGCCGCGCGACGTGGCCTGGCTGCAGGAGCGTTTGGCGCGCATCGGCTACAACGTGTCGCGCTCGGGCCAGCTGGACGTGTTGACCAAGGAAGTCATCGCCACCTTCCAGATGAAGTACCGGCCGCGCGACATCTCCGGCACGCCGGACGCCGAGACGGCCGCGCTGATCGAGGTCGCCTCCACGCCCACCGCGATGCGCGTGGCCGGCGGCGGCGACGTCGAGACGCGGCCCTACACCTCGCGCTGGTGATGCTCGCCTTCCTGCTCAAACGTCTCGCGACCCTGGTGCCGACATTGATCGGCATCACCCTCGTTGCCTTCGGCCTGATCCGCCTTGTGCCCGGAGACCCCATCGAGGTCATGATGGGCGAGCGCCGGCTGGACCCCGAGGCGCATGCGGCCCTCGTCAAGCGCATGGGCCTGGACCAGCCGCTGCCGGTGCAATACGCGGACTATGTGGGCAAGCTGCTGCACGGCGACCTGGGCCAGAGTCTGGTCAGCCGCGAACCGGTCAGCAAGGAGTTCGCAGCGCTGTTCCCGGCCACCGTCGAGCTGGCGACGGCGGCGCTGATCTTCGCGGTGGGCTTTGGCCTGCTGCTGGGCGTCAGCGCCGGGCTCAAGCGCGGCTCGCTGCTGGACCAGGGCGTGATGGGCACGGCGACCGTCGGCTATTCGATGCCGGTGTTCTGGTGGGGGCTGATCCTCATCATGTTCTTCTCGGTCAACCTGGGCTGGACGCCGGTGTCGGGCCGCATCGGCATCGAGTTCGACCCCGAACGCGTGACCGGCTTCATGCTGATCGACGCCTGGCTCAGCAACGAGGAAGGCGCCTTCAAGTCGGCGCTGATGCACCTCATCCTGCCGGCCCTGGTGCTGGGCACCAGCACGCTCGCCGTGGTGGCGCGCATGACGCGCTCGTCCATGCTGGAAGTGCTGCGCGAGGACTATGTGCGCACCGCGCGGGCCAAGGGCCTGTCACCGACTCGCGTGGTGGTGGTGCATGCACTGCGCAATGCGCTGATCCCGGTGCTGACGGTGGTCGGCCTGCAGACCGGCAGCCTCTTGGCCGGCGCCGTGCTGACCGAGACCATCTTCTCCTGGCCCGGCATCGGCAAATGGCTGATCGACTCCATCGGGCGGCGCGACTACCCGGTCGTGCAGGCCGGCATCCTGATCTCGGCGCTGACTTTCATCGGCGTGAACCTGATCGTGGATGTGCTGTATGGCGTGGTGAATCCGCGGATCAGGGGCGGGGGGCATTGAGGCAATCATGACTAGGGCGCTGCGTTCCGTGTCTGAGGTATGGGCCACTCTTGGCTTTGGCTGTTTGCTCGCCGCCGCCATGGGAGGCGGGCTGCTGGCATGGCAGCTGACGGCCTTGGATGGGCAACCTATCGAGCGCTCGAGTGGATTCGTTGCTGTCATGCAGCCTGAAAACAAGGGCTACGTTCTTCAAACCGCGGGCCGTAGTCGAATCAGCTGCACACGCGATTTCTGCGGATATCCCAGCTCAGCTCTCGACCTGGGTATCTCCCGCACCTACTACATGGTGGGGGGCCGTCTGATTGGCGTGGAGCGGGACGGAGAACTCATTGATCTGCGCGACGAACTGCGCGCGAAGTGGCGCGCCAGCTTATGGATACCAGAGGTTGCGGCAGCGTTGGCGATTCCGTGTTTCTGGGCGGCAATCAGATCGCGAAAAACCAAGCTGCCTGAATCGTCAAGGACTTCCGCTTGAATTCGACTTCCGTCATTGCCATCGAGCCGCCCGGCCCGCTGCGCGAGTTCTGGCTGGGCTTTGCCGCCAACCGCGGCGCCCTGGTCGCTCTGATCGTCTTCGCCGTCATCGCCCTGGCATCCCTGTTTGCGCCGCTGATCGCGCCCCACGACCCCATCGAGCAATACCGCGACTTCATGCTGACGCCACCGGTCTGGGCCGAAGGCGGCAACACGCGCTTCCTGTTGGGCACCGATGAGCTGGGCCGCGACATGCTGAGCCGCTTGCTGCATGGCGGCCGCGTGTCGCTGGGCATTGGCCTCGCTGCGGTCCTGATGTCGCTGCTGCCCGGCGTGCTGCTGGGCCTGCTGGCGGCCTTCTTCCAGCGCTGGCTGTCGCCGGCCATCATGCGCGTGATGGACATCGTGCTGGCCCTGCCGGCCCTGCTGCTGGCCATCTGCGTCATCACCATCCTCGGCCCCGGCCTGGTCAACACCGTCATCGCCATCGCCATCGGTGCGCTGCCCGGGTATGTGCGGCTGACGCGCGCCGCCGCCCTGGGCGAGATCGGCCGCGACTATGTGACGGCCAGCCGCGTGGCCGGCGCCCATGTGTGGCGATTGATGTTCATCACCGTGCTGCCCAACTGCATGGCGCCGTTGATCGTCAACGCGACGCTGAGCTTCTCGTCGGCCATCCTCGAAACCGCCGGCCTGGGCTTCCTGGGCCTGGGCGTGCAGGCGCCGACGCCCGAGTGGGGAACGATGTTGTCCTCCGCCCGCGACTACATCACCCGCGCACCCTGGGTCGTCACGCTGCCGGGGCTGACCATCCTCGTGTCGGTGCTGGCCATCAACCTGATGGGCGATGGGCTGCGCGATGCGCTGGACCCGAAGCTGAAGAAGGTGGCCTGATGCCCTTGCTGAACATCAGGAACCTCAAGGTCCAGTTCGGCAACTTCCCCGCCGTCGACGGCGTGGACCTGACGCTGGACGCGGGCGAGCTGCTGGGCATCGTCGGCGAGTCGGGCTCGGGCAAGTCGGTGACGATGCTGGCGCTGATGGGCCTCATCGACGCGCCAGGCAAGGTCACTGCGGACGCGCTGGAATTCCAGGGCCGCGACCTGTTGAAGCTGAACGCCTCGGAGCGCCGCGCGCTGATCGGCCGCGACGTGGCCATGGTGTTCCAGGACGCACTGAGCAGCCTCAACCCCAGCTACACGGTGGGCGCCCAGATCGCCGAGGTGTTGAAGGCCCACCTGGGCATGCGCGGCGCGGCGGCGAAGCAGCGCGTCATCGAGCTGTTGGAGCAGGTCGAAATCCCCGACGCGGCCAACCGCGCCAATGCCTACCCGCACCAGCTGTCGGGCGGCATGAACCAGCGCGTGATGATCGCGATGGCGATTGCCTGCGGCCCCAAGCTGCTGATCGCCGACGAACCGACCACGGCGCTGGACGTGACCATCCAGGCCCAGATCATGGCGCTGCTGCTGAAGCTGCAGCGCGAGCAGGGCATGGGCCTGATCATGATCACGCACGACCTCGCCATCGTGGCCGAGATGGCCCAGCGCATCGCCGTGATGTACGCCGGCCAGATCGTCGAGACCGGCCCCGTGCCCGCGCTCTTCGACGCGCCGCGCCACCCGTACACGAATGCCCTGCTCGCGGCGATTCCTGAGCACAACAAGGGCGCGACCCGCCTGTCCGCCCTGCCCGGCATCGTGCCCGGCGCGCTGGACCGCCCCAAGGGCTGCCTGCTGTCGCCGCGCTGCCCGCGCGTACAGCCGCGCTGCGTGGCCGAGCGGCCGGCGCTGGAGAACGGTGTGCGCTGCTTCTTCCCCGTCGAGGAGCACGCCCATGTCTGAGCTCCTCCTCGAAGCGACCGACCTCGCCAGGCACTACAGCGTCAGCCAGGGCCTGTTCAAGCCCAAGGCGACCGTCAAGGCATTGAACGGCGTCAGCTTCACGCTGGCCCCGAAGAAGACGCTGGCCGTCGTCGGCGAATCGGGCTGCGGCAAGAGCACGCTGGCGCGCCAGCTGACGCTGATCGAGCACCCGACGCGCGGCGCCTTGAAGATCAGCGGCACCGATGCCGCGACGGCCGACAAGGCCACGCTGAAGTCCTTGCGCCGCCAGGTGCAGATGGTGTTCCAGAACCCCTTCGCATCGCTGAACCCGCGCAAGACCGTCGAGACCACGCTGGCCGAGCCGCTGCTGATCAACACGCCCATGACGGCACTGGAGCGCCGTGAGCGCGTGGCGGCACTCGCGGCCAAGGTGGGCCTGCGGCCCGAGCATCTGCGCCGTTATCCGCACATGTTCTCGGGTGGCCAGCGCCAGCGCATCGCCATCGCGCGGGCCATGATCCTGAACCCCGGCATCGTCGTCGCCGACGAGCCAGTCAGCGCGCTGGACGTGTCCATCCAGGCCCAGATCCTGAACCTCTTCATGGACCTGCAGGACGAGTTCGGCACCGGCTATGTGTTCATCTCGCACAACCTGTCGGTCGTGGAACACGTGGCCGACGAAGTGATGGTCATGTACCTCGGCACGGCGGTGGAGATCGGCGAGAAGAAGCGGCTGTTCGCGGCGCCCCTGCACCCCTACACGCGGGCGCTGATGAGCGCGACGCCGGCCCTGCGCAAGGCCGACCGGCGCGAGCGCATCGTCATCCACGGCGAGCTGCCCAGCCCGCTGAACCCGCCCACGGGCTGCAGCTTCCACAAGCGCTGCCCGCTGGCCGTGCCGCGCTGCTCCGAAGAGGTGCCGCTGCTGCGCGAGGTGGATGGCCGGCGCGTCGCCTGCCACGTGGTTTGACATGACGCCACGGCGGGCATAACCGCCGTACATGCCCGGCGCTCATTCCGTGATGCGCGGAGTGTTGCTCCGGTGCCGACTCCGCGGGCTTGGCCCCTGATGGGGTGTGACTTGCGTCGCAAGAATCTTTGCATTCGGCAACGCAAGGAAAACACCATGAGATTCCAGCCCACCCCCATCGCCTGCGGCCTCGCCGGCCTGCTGCTGAGCCTGCAGGGCGCGGCCCTGGCCCAGCAAACTCCGGACGCCAAGGCCAAGGCCGATGCGCAGGCGCTGGAGAAGGTCGTCATCACCGGCATCCGCGCCTCGCTGGAAACCTCGCTGGAGGCCAAGCGCAACGCCTCGGCGAACGTGGACGTCATCACGGCCATTGATGTGGGCAAGATGCCCGACAAGAACCTGGCCGACTCGCTGCAGCGCGTCGTCGGCGTGGCCGTGCGCACGGACTACGACGAGGCCGAGAAGGTGGCCATGCGCGGCACCAACCCCGACATGTCGCTGATCCTGTTCAACGGCCACACCGTCTCCGGTGGCGACTGGTACCTGTCCGACCAGGCCTCCAGCAGCCGCTCCACCAGCCTGTCGCTGATGCCCTCCTCGGTGCTGAACTCGGCCACCGTCTACAAGACCTCGCAGGCCAATATCGTTGACGGCGGCCTGGCCGGCACGATCAATGTGACGACCCGCAAGCCCCTGGATTCCCCGAAGGGCTTCAGCGGCGTGGTCAGCGCCGGCGGCGTGTACGCCGACCTGCCGGCCAAGACCAGCCCGCAGCTCAACGCCAACCTGAACTGGAAGAACGAAGACAGCACGCTGGGCTTCATCGGCCAGGTTTTCGCCGAGAAGCGCTACATACGCCGCGACACCGCCTCGCGCTTCGCCTACGGCGCCAACTCCGGCTGGGACCAGATCAACACGGCCACCATGCTGGGCATCACCGACGCCTCGCTGGCCGGCACGCCCTACAAGGCCGCCGACCTGAACGGCGTGCGCCTGCCGGGCTCCATGTCCACCGAATTCGTGGAAGGCGTGCGCGACCGCAAGGGCGGCATGCTCTCCGGCCAGTTCAAGCCCACCAGCAATACCGAGGTGGGCCTGACCGGCTTCTATWCCAAGATGAACGCGGCCAACTTCGGCCGCGCGACCATGGGCGCCCTCTACCAGATGCTGTCCGGCCAGTCCGGCCCGCTGGGCGGCACCACGGCCACCAACGTCAACGGCCAACGCGTCTACGCCTCCATCAAGAACCCGGTGATCGCCGAGGAAGAGACCATCTATGGCCACAAGCTGCGCGTGCTGAAGTCCGCGGAGATCTCCTACGCCAACGGCCTGCCGGCCCAGTACGTGGGCGACTCGGAAGGCTTCTACCGCAGCGGCGCCTATGCCAGCTCCAGCTTCCTGGACCTGGATGGCAAATGGGTCGTCAGCGACAAGCTGACCCTCAAGGGCCTGCTGAGCACGACCAAGGGCATCGGCCACACCGACATGGACCGCGGTCTGACCTACTCGCGCTATGGCCAGGGCGTCAAGTACGACATCACCGACCTCGAGAAGGCGCCGGACTTCAGCTGGATCAACGCCGGCAGCGGCACCGTGCCCCTGGCCACCAGCGCGGCCCCCGGCACGCCCGGCTACCGCCTGACCGGCCGCAGCGGCCTGAACCGCTATCACACCATCGACAGCGAGAAGAGCTTCGCCGTCGACGGCGAGTACACGCAGGACAGCGGCATCTTCAGCTCGATGAGCTTCGGCTTTCGCAATGCCGACCACCGCCGCCAGTACGGCCTGTCGACCGTGGCCCTGAAGTCCGCCTTCGTGGCTGCCAACGCGCCTGACCCGGCCCTGGCCGTGCCCTACCCCGGCGACTTCGGCAAATACCTCGGTGGCAACATCGACAACTCCGGCTTCTATTTCTCGCGCGACACGCTGACCAGCCTTTTCGGCGACCTGGCCAAGCCCACCAGCCCCCAGTGGGAGCGCCGCATCTCCGGCTCCATCGACCTGCGCGAAATCCAGAGCTCGGCCTATCTGATGCAGAACCTGGAAGGCGAGAAGTGGTCGGGCAATATCGGCCTGCGCCTGGTGCGCACGGCCGTCACCTCGCGCACGCCGGTGCCGATCCCGGCGGGCGCCTGCCTGCGCATCGAGCCGGGCAAGCCCTATGTGCCCTGCGCCGCCTACCCGGACGCCATCCTCGATGTCAGCGAAGGCCAGCCCTACTACGACAACACGGCCTTCAACGGCGCCACCGGCGTGATCTACCGCAAGGAGACCACCCGGCGCATCTTCGACGACATCCTGCCGAGCCTGAACCTGCGCTACGAGATCTTCAGCGGGCTGGTCGGCCGCCTGGGCCTGTCCAAGACCATCGGCCGCCAGAACTACAACCTCTACGGCGCCACCTACTCAGGCCAGGCCTGCACCTCGCAGGGCTGCACGGTGACAGGCCCGAACCCGAACCTGACGCCGATGAGCTCGCGCAACCTCGACATCTCGCTGGCCTGGTATTACGACAAGCGCGCCATGCTGGCGCTCTCGGGCTTCAGTTCGCTGATCGACGGCTATGCCAAGACCGGCGGCACCGCGTCGGGTCAGACCGTCGAGTTGTACGACGGCACGACCAATCAGTACCGCACCTATCTGATCAACTCGTCCACGCAGCAGAAGGCGCGCATCCAGGGCCTGGAATTGAGCTGGGAGCAGCCGCTCCCCTGGGGCTTCGGCTTCCAGTCCAACGCCAGCTACACCGAAACCCGCGTGGAAGACGGCCGCCCGATGACGGGTGCGTCCAAGATCGCCGGCAATGTGGGCGTGTACTGGGAAAACGACGTGTTCAGCGCACGCCTGGTCTACAACTACCGCGGCGCCTACGTGTCCAGCACCACGGCACCGTCGCCGACGGCCAACAGCCAGGGCAATTCGACCATCGGCGGCGTGCTGATGCCTTCCGCGCCGACCATCGCGGCGCCGGTGGCCAACGTGGCCTTCTCGGCCAACTACAACATCACGCCGGAGCTGCAGTTGTCCTTCAGCGCCACCAACCTGACCAACCCGGTCCGCGCCACCTATCGCTACAGCGAGGCGGAGCAGCAGAAGGTCGACGCTTCGGGCCGCCAGTACTACCTGGAGGCGCGCTACAAGTTCTGAGTTTCAGAACCCGCAGCGCAAGGCCGGCTCACGCCGGCCTTTTTCATGCCTTAGCGGTTGCGCTTCTTGGCGACTTCGTTGCCGACCACGCCACCGGCGGCAGCGCCGACCGCAGCGCCGGCCGTCGTGCCGGTCACAGCGCCGCCGACGACGGCACCCGCCGTGGCGCCAACGATGGTGCTGGTCTCACGGGCCGACATGCCCGCGCAGCCCGTCAGGGCCAGGGTTGCCGCTGCCACAACGGACAGCAGGGTCAGGCGCCAGTAGGCGGTGGAGGGGCTGGAAATCATGTCAATCGTGCTCATGGTTTGCTCCTAAGGGGTGGCAATCACGTGAGCCAACTTTCGGCGCCGGCGGCCCCGGCCGGAACCAGCCGGCGGGCCAATCCCGTGTCGGAGCCAACCTACCACCCCAAAGCAAAGAGCCACCCGAAGGTGGCTCTCGTCCTACAGGGCTTGTCAGCCGGTCACTTGGGCGCCGAGGCGGCTGCGTCGGCCATGCACTTCTTGACGTGGCTCTTGGCGGCTGCACCGTGCAGCTTCTTGTCGGCGGCGGACTTGTCGCAGGTGGCGCTCGACGGGGCGGCCGCAGCGGGCGCTGCACCGCCGGACAGGCATTCCTTCATGAAGGCCTTGCGGTCGTCGCCCTTCTTGCCGTTGGTCTTGGCCTCGGCATTGCAGGCCTTCATCTTGTCCTGCTGCGGCGTGGCCTGGGCCCCGAAAGCAACGGCAGCGCAGGCGAGCAGGATGGCGAATCGTTTCATCGGGAACCCCTTCTTCGGGAGGTGGATAGGCGAGTCAATTCAAGCATGCGCCCATGACCGTGCCAAGCCGTGTTTCATCGGCGTCACAAAATTCGCCGCGGGTGGTGCAGGGCCTCGTGCGCCGCATGCAGGCGGCGCACCAGCACGCGGATGAAGCCGCGGTCGAAGCGGTGCTGGCATTCGGGGCTCAATTGACCCACGGACTCCGGCGTGAAGCAGATCGTCGTGCACTCCTGGCTGACGCGGATCTCGGCGCTGTGGCGGCGCAGGTCGGGGTTGGGCGCCAGATAGGCCATCTCGCCCACCGAGGTGCCCTGGCCCAGCGAGGCCACCAGCCGCCCTTCGCGGAAGACCTGCACCTCGCCCTGGGCAATGATGTGGAAGCTGTTGCCCTCCTGGCCGCGCCTGAAGAGGGCGTGACCGACGGGGTAGCGCTTCCAGCGCGCGCGCCGCACCACTTCCCACAGCTGCACGTCACCGAAGTCGGCAAAGAATTCCAGCGAACGCAGCAGGTTGAAGCGCTCGGAGTCGCGCACCTCGCCCAGGCGGTTCAACGGCACCTGCTGGCTGGCGACGAGAGCCGACAGCGCCTGGGCAAAGCTCTCCCAGTCGGCAAAGCGCTCGTGCGGGTGCTTGGACAGCGCGCGCAGCACGACGGCGTCCAGGCCCTCGGTGACGCCCTGGCGCTGGCCCATCAGCGGCAGCGGCGGCTGGTGGTAGATCTGGTGCATCAGCGCCATCTGGTGCGGCGCATCGAAAGGCGGACGGCCGCTGATGAGGTGGTAGAGCACCGCGCCCAGCGCATAGATGTCGGCCCGGCAGTCGACGTCGCCGCCCTCGATCTGCTCGGGCGGCATATAGGCGAGCGAGCCGACGCGGTGGATCTGCGTCGAATCGGCCAGCAGGTTCAGGGCCGAGCCGAAGTCGCTGACCTTGACATCGACGACCTGGCCGCCGGGATCCAGCACGGCCAGCAGGTTGGCCGGCTTCACATCACGGTGGATGACGCCCTGGCGGTAGACATAGCTCAGGGCCATCGCGCACTTGAAGCCCAGCTCGACGATCTGGTCCAGCGGCAGCAGGCGGTCGCTGCGGCAGAAGTGCTTCAGCGTGACGCCGGGCACGTACTCCATGACGAGATAGGGCGCGGCCTCTTCGGACACGGCGTCCAGGATGGCGACGACATTGGGGTGGTGCAGCCGCCCGGCCAGGGCCGCTTCGGCGCTGAAGAAGCGGTTGCTGAAGTCGCTGCTCGGCGCATCCGGCGGCGCCGCCCAGGCGCGCATGCGCTTGATGGCCACGTCCACGTCCTGGAAGGGGTCGCGGGCCAGGAAGACGTCACTCGTCGCCCCCTCGCCCAGGCGCTTGAGCACCTGGTAGCGGCCGATATGGGCGGGCAGATCGTCGGCGGATGCGGTCATCGCGGGGCATGATAGGGGCCGCTCCCGGAGGTGCAGGCCCTTGTTCTCCCACGTATTTCTCGGCACTCGTGACTTCGATCGCGCCTTGGCCTTCTATCGGCCGCTGCTGGCGCTGCTGGGTGTCACCGAACGTTTCTGCAACCCGGCCGAGGGCTGGGCCGGCTGGCAGAGCACGCCGGGGCCACGCCCGTTGCTGTTGCTGGGCAAGCCTTTTGAAGGCCAGCATGAGCCGGGAAACGGCCAGATGGTGGCCCTGCTGGCCACGAGCCGCGACCTGGTCGACCAGGCCCATGCGCTGGCCCTGGCCCAGGGCGGCCGCTGTGAAGGCCCGCCCGGCCTGAGGGCCCACTACCACCCGAACTACTACGGCGCCTACTTCCGCGATCCCGACGGCAACAAGCTCTGCGTCGCCTGTCACGAAGCGCCACAGCCCTGAGTCAGCGCAGCGGCCCCGCCATGCGTTCTGGCTGTTCGAGGTCCGCCTCCTAAAATCGCCCCCATGATCCAAGCCAAGCAGGCGCTGCTCGCCGCACTCGCCGACTCTCTCCAGGAAATCGCCCCCGGCTCGAATGCCGCCGTGGCCTTCGAATCCCCCAAGCAGGCCGCCCATGGCGACTTCGCCTGCACGGCCGCCATGCAGCTGGCCAAGCCGCTGAAGGCCAACCCGCGAGAACTGGCCACCCGCCTGATCGAAGCCCTGCAGGCCAAGCCGGCCTTCCAGACCTGGGTGCAGGCCCTGGAGATCGCCGGCCCCGGCTTCATCAACATCCGCCTGAAGCCCGAGGCCAAGCAGGCCGTCGTCGCCGAGGTGCTGGCCGCCGGCGCCAAGTTCGGCCACCGCCCCGCCACCGGCAAGCACGTCATGATCGAGTTCGTGTCGGCCAACCCGACCGGCCCGCTGCATGTCGGCCATGCCCGCCAGGCCGCCCTGGGCGATTCGCTGTGCTCGGTTTTCCAGAGCCAGGGCCACGACGTCACCCGCGAGTTCTATTACAACGACGCCGGCGTGCAGATCGCCACGCTGGCCAACTCCACGCAGATGCGCCTGAAGGGCATCAAGCCCGGCGACGCCGGCTGGCCCGAGGCGGCCTACAACGGCGACTACATCCAGGACATTGCCGACGCCTTCCTGAAGAAGGAGACCGTCAAGGCCGACGACCGCGAGTTCACCGCCTCGGGCGATATCGACGACCTGGACAGCATCCGCCAGTTCGCCGTCGCCTATCTGCGCCACGAGCAGGACCTGGACCTGCAGGCCTTCGGCCTGAAGTTCGACAACTACTTCCTGGAATCCAGCGTCTACGCCGGCGGCCAGCTGGAGAAGGCTGTGGAGCGCATCGTCGACGCCGGCAAGACCTACGAAGAAGGCGGGGCGCTGTGGTTCCGCTCCACCGACTACGGTGACGACAAGGACCGCGTCATGCGCAAGAAGGACGGTGGCTTCACCTACTTCGTGCCCGACGTGGCCTACCACGTCAACAAGTTCGAGCGCGGCTACACGCAGTGCATCAACATCCAGGGCACCGACCACCACGGCACCATCGCCCGCGTGCGCGGCGGCCTGCAGGCGCAGAACCTGGGCATCCCGCAGGGCTTCCCGGACTACGTGCTGAACAAGATGGTCACCGTCATGAAGGACGGCGCGGAGGTCAAGATCTCCAAGCGCGCCGGCTCCTATGTGACGCTGCGCGACCTGATCGACTGGACCAGCCGCGACGCGGTGCGCTTCTTCCTGATCAGCCGCAAGGCGGACACCGAGTTCGTCTTCGACGTCGACCTGGCGCTGAAGGCCAACGACGAGAACCCGGTGTTCTATGTGCAGTACGCGCATGCGCGCATCTGCTCGGTGATCCGCAAATGGGGTGGTGACGTGTCGACCATCGCCGGTGCCGAACTCAGCCTGCTGACCGCGCCGACCGAGGAAGCGCTGATGCTCAAGCTGGCCGCCTACCCCGACATGCTGACCGGTGCAGCCACCGGCATCGCGCCGCACGACGTGGCCTTCTATGCCCGCGACCTGGCCGGCGCCTACCACTCCTACTACGGCGCCGAACGCGTGATGGACCAGGCGCCCGAGCTGAGCCGCGCCCGCGTGGCCCTGCTGGCCGCCACGCGCCAGGTGCTGGCCAATGCCCTGGGCATGCTGGGCGTCAGCGCGCCCGAGCAGATGAACCGCGACACTGCTGAAACTCCTTCGGAAAGCTCGGAGAACGAATGACTGCTGCCTCCAAACCCGCCGGCCACAAGAACCAGAAAGGCGGCTTCGTCCTCGGCCTCATCGTGGGCCTGCTGGTCGGCCTGGCCGTAGCCCTCGGCGTGGCCCTCTACATCACCAAGGTGCCCATCCCCTTCGTCAACAAGGTGCCGCAGCGCACCGCCGAGCAGGACGCGCAGGAAGCCGAACGCAACCGCAACTGGGACCCGAACGCGCCGCTGGCCGGCAAGGCCGCGCGCAGTGCCAGCGGCGTCGTCAATGCGCCGGTCGCCACGGTGCCGCCGCCGGCGACCACGACCGCCAGCACCGCCGCCGCAACGGCCAGCGCCGCCGCCACTGCGGCCCTGCCGCCGCCCAAGCCCGCGGCCCCCAAGGCCGAAGCGCCGGCTGCATCCACGCCCACGACGGCCGCCGCCACCGGCGCCGACGCCTATGTCTACTTCGTCCAGGCCGGCGCCTTCACGCGCCCCGAGGAGGCCGAAAGCCAGAAGGCCAAGCTGGCCATCCAGGGCTTCACGGCCAAGGTCATGGAGCGCGAGCAGAACGGCCGCACCGTCTTCCGCGTGCGCCTCGGCCCCTCGGACACCCGTGAAGCCGCCGAAGACCTGCAGCGCAAGATTGAGGGGGCTGGCTTCGAGGCCAACCTCGTTCGTGTACAACGCTGACCGCATTACCGCCTGAAGGATGACTGCCGCCATGAAGCGACGCGACTTTTCCGCCCTCCTCGCCACTGCGCCCCTGGCTGGCGCCGCGAGCGACGCCCTCGCCCAGGGTGGCCCCATCGAGGGCCGCAACTACATGGTGCTGAACCCGGCGCTGCCGACCGCGCCGGGCAAGATCGAGGTCGTCGAGTTCTTCTGGTACGGCTGCCCGCACTGCTTTGCCTTCGAGCCCGCCATCGAGGCCTGGACCAAGAACCTGCCGACCGACGTCGCCTTCCGCAAGGTGCACGTGGCCTTCCGCGCCAACGTCAAGATCCACCAGCGCATGTTCTATGCGCTGGAGTCCATGGGCAAGGAAGCCGCCGCCCGACCGGCCATCTTCAACGCCATGCACCAGCAGGGCCTGGCCCTGGACGACGCCAAGAGCCAGGCCAAGTTCCTCAGCCCCCTGGGCATCGATCCGGTCAAGTACCAGGACGCCTACAACTCCTTCGGCGTGCAAACCAAGTGCACCCAGGCCGAGAAGCTGTCCGAGGCCTACCGCATCGACGGCGTGCCCAGCATCGGCGTCGCCGGCCGCTTCCTGACTTCGCCCAGCGACGCCGGCAAGGGCCTGGCCCAGCGCCTGCCCGAGCAGGAACTCGGCCAGAAGGCGCTGCAGATCGTCGAATTCCTGATCCAGCGGGCCAGGAATAAAGCATGAAGCGTCGCCACGCCACCACGGCCCTGATCGCCGCCGGCTTCGCGCCTGCGGTGCTCGCCCAGGGCGGCCCGGTCGAGGGCAAGCACTACACGCGCCTGGGTCAGACGCTGCCGGGCACGCCCGGCAAGATCGAGGTCGTCGAGTTCTTCTTCTACAAGTGCCCGCACTGCAACGCCTTCGACCCGCTGCTGGAGGCCTGGCTGCACCAGCTGCCGGCGGACGTCAGCTTCCGCCGCGTGCCGGTGGGCCAGCAGGCCATGCTGAAGCTGCACCAGCGCATGTTCTATGCGCTGGAAGCCATGGGCGCGCTGACACCGGCCGTGCACAGCGGCATCTTCAACGCCTTCCACCGCGGCGGTGTCGATGCCAATGACGAGGCGGCCGTCGTCGCCCTCGTCAGCCGCCTGGGCGTGGATGCGGCCAAGTTCAAGCAGACCTTCAATTCCTTCGGCATCCAGGCCAAGGTCCAGCAAGGCAACAAGCTGGCCGAACTGGCGGGCGCCAATGAAGTGCCGGCCCTGGTCATCGCCGGCCGCTGGCGCACCAGCCCCGGCCAGGCCGGCACGCCGGGCCAGAGCGAGGCAGCCCAGGGCCAGCAGGCCATCGCCGTGGCGGACTTCCTCGTCAAGATGGCACGGGCCGGCAAGGTTTCCTGACGCACTTGCCGTGGCGGAAAGGCTGGAGACGGTGGCAGGCCCCTAGAATGGCCTGCAACTTCCGTGCCGCCATGCCACGCCACCTGATCCCGCTCGCTCTCGTGCTTGTCTTCTCCGCCGCCCAGGCCGAGAAGGCCGACCGGCTCAAGCCCATGGTCTTCACGGCCGACAAGGAGGGCCGGATCGACAGCGTCAACCAGCGCACCGAGCTGTTTGGCAACGTCATCATCACCAAGGGCAGCCTGATGCTGAACGCCGAGAAGGTGGATGTGCGCGAGACCCGCGACGGCTACCACCAGGCCTATGCCACCGGCGCCACGGGCAAGCCGGTCAGCTTCCGCCAGGCGCGCGACACGCCCGGCGAGTCCATCGAAGGACGCGCCGACCAGCTCGAGTACGACACCCGCACCGAGACCGTGCGCTTCATCGGCAACGCCAATGTGCGGCGCATTCGCGGCGCGACGGTGGCCGACGAGGTCACCGGCGCCGTCATCGTCTACGACAGCCGCACCGAAGTCTTCGCGCTGGAGGGCGGCAGCGCCTCGCCCAACCCGAACGGCCGCGTGCGCATGGTGCTGATGCCACGTGCCCAGCCCGACACGCCGGCCTCGGCGCCGCCCGCCGCGCTGCCGCTGCAGCCGTCCACGACGATCACGCCGCCGAAAAAGCCCTCATGACCGCGGTCGCAGAGTCCGTCACCAACCGCCCCATGGCGGAATGCGGCAGCCGCCTCGAAGCCGAGGCGCTGGCCAAGACATACGGCGTGCGCAAGGTCGTCAAGAACGTCCATGTGCGCGTCGACTGCGGCGAGGTCGTCGGCCTGCTCGGCCCCAACGGTGCCGGCAAGACGACCAGCTTCTACATGATCGTCGGCCTCGTGCGGTCGGACGCCGGCGTCATCCGCATCGACGGCGCCGAAGTGCAACGCCTGCCCATCCATGCGCGGGCCCGCCTGGGCCTCTCCTATCTGCCGCAGGAAGCCTCGATCTTCCGCAAGCTCACCGTCGAGCAGAACATCCGCGCCGTGCTGGAACTGCAGCAGGACGAGCGCGGCAAGGCCCTGTCCAAGGCGCGCATCGACGAGCTGCTGAACGGCCTGCTGCACGACCTCTCCATCGAGGGCCTGCGCGACAGCCCCGCGCCGGCGCTGTCGGGCGGCGAGCGCCGCCGCGTCGAGATCGCCCGCGCGCTCGCGACCCAGCCGCGCTTCATCCTGCTGGACGAGCCCTTCGCCGGCGTCGATCCCATCGCGGTGCTGGAGATCCAGCGCATCATCAGTTTCCTGAAGGCGCGCGGCATCGGCGTGCTGATCACGGACCACAACGTCCGCGAGACGCTGGGCATCTGCGACCGCGCCTACATCATCAGCGAGGGCGCCGTGCTCGCCGAAGGCACGCCCGACGAGATCGTGGCCAATGCCGACGTGCGCAAGGTCTATCTCGGCGAAAATTTCCGGATGTGAGCATGGTCAGCCCCTCGCCCATCCTCGCGTCGCTGAACGCGAGCGAGTCTGGTCGGTCCCCCGAGGGGACGGCGATGCTTGCCGCATTGAGCGACAAGCACATCGCCCAGGCGGGCCGGCTTGGGAGCGGCCCGGCGCTCGGCCCGAAAGACGCCGCGCCATGAAGCAGACGCTGCAGGTCCGCCTCAGTCAGCATCTCGCGCTGACGCCCCAGCTGCAGCAATCCATCCGCCTGCTGCAGCTGTCCACGCTGGAGCTGCACCAGGAAGTCGAGCAGATGCTGGCCAGCAACCCGCTGCTCGAGACGGAAGAAGAGTTCACCGTCAGCACCCCCGAGCTGGCCAGCAACGCGCCGGCCGAGTCGTCTGCCGCCGAAACCAGCAGTGACAGCGGCACCGAAGCCGACACCGCCGAGGCGCCCGAGCTGAGCGGCGAGGACTTCGGCGGCACCGAGCGCGAGGACTGGGAGAACGGCACCGAGAAGGACGACTTCGACGGCATCCGCGAGCTGCCCAGCAGCTCCGGCAGCGGCAGTGACGACGACGGCGAGCGTGAGAGCCAGGAGTACGCCGAACTGACGCTGGCCGAGCACCTCACCCAGCAGCTCGCCGGCCACCACCTGTCGCCGCAAGACCGCGCCGCCATGCAGGTGCTGATCGAGTCACTGAACGAGGACGGCTACCTCGAAGACCCGCTCGACGAGATCGCTGCGGCCCTCATCGAGGACGCCGAGAGCCGCGAGGAGCTGCTGGACCACCTGCGCATCGCGCTGCAACTGCTGCAGAGCCTGGAGCCGGCCGGCATCGGCGCGCGCGACCTGTCGGAATGCCTGGTGCTGCAGCTGCGCGCCTGCCCCAAGTGCCCGGCCCAGGTCATCGCCATCCTGATCTGCAAGGGTCATCTGGAATTGCTGGCCCGGCGCGACATGCGCCGCCTGATGGCCGAAACCGGCGCCGACGAAGTCCTGCTGCGCGAGGCCCAGGGGCTCATCACCCAGCTCGAACCCAAGCCCGGTCGGCGCTTCGCCCAGGGCGCCGCGGCGGCCATCGTGCCCGACGTCATCGTGCGCAAGAGCGGCCGCGAGTTCCGCGTCATGCTCAACCCCGAGGTGGCGCCCAAGCTGCGCATCAACGACCTCTATGCCAATGCGCTGCGCGCGACCCGTGGCGGCATCAGCAACTCGCCGCTGGGCGGCCAGCTGCAGGAGGCGCGCTGGTTCATCAAGAACATCCAGCAGCGCTTCGACACCATCCTGCGCGTGAGCACGGCCATCGTGGAGCGCCAACGCGGCTTCTTCACGCATGGCGAGCTGGCCATGAAGCCGCTGGTGCTGCGCGAGATCGCCGACGAACTCGGCCTGCACGAATCCACCATCTCGCGCGTGACGACGGCCAAATACATGGCCACCAGTTGGGGCACCTTCGAGCTGAAGTATTTCTTCGGCTCGGGGCTCAGCACCGAGGCCGGCGGCGAGGCCTCCAGCACCGCGGTGCGCGCGCTGATCAAGCAGTTCGTCGCGGCGGAGGACATCAAGAAGCCGCTGTCGGACAGCGCGCTCGCGGCCATGCTGGAAGAGCAAGGCATCCAGTGCGCGCGGCGCACGGTGGCCAAGTACCGCGAAGGCATGAAGATCGCGCCGGCGAATTTGCGCAAGGCGCTCTAGGTCTCTCGCGCAGGACCGCTATTCGACGGCGTGCGTCTCCACGTTGAAGACGCTGGCCAGCGCTCGCTCATTGCGCTCCCCGGCATCGGAGCAGCCCAAGGAATAGGTACGACCTCGAGCCAGCTCGACCCGCACGGTGGGCCCAGCAAGCCCCCACCCGTGCTTGCACCGCAAGGTGAAGTGGTAAATACCGGGATCCAGCTTCACCTCCACAGGATATCCCGCCATGTCGGCGTGAAACCTTACCAGCGTGCCGGGCATTCCACCTTCCTGGCGAATCCCCAGGAACCTGGCATCGACGGCTCCATTTCTTACGGCTTTGACGATCGCAATTTCAGAATCTGGCTTGGGCGGCCCGGCGTACATCCGCATGGCAGGCAGGCTGCTGCAAGCCGACATCAAGGCGGCCGCAAAGAGGCCCGCCAGGCCCATAGTGAATTTCATACCCCTCCCTTTGGTTGTTCGCTGTTCGCTGGATGCAGGTCGAGCCCGCGTGGCCAGCAACACCGGATTTTCAGTCCTGCGGCAGCTCCGCCTTCCGCCACTCCCTCGGCGACTGCCCCGTATGCGCCCGAAAAGCGCGTGACAGCGCCGCCTCGCCCCCATAGCCCACATCCATTGCGATGTGCTTGAGGGCCCGCCCCTCGCGCAGCCCCTTCTGCGCCAGGCCGATGCGCCAGCGTTGCAGATAGACGCCCGGCGTGCAGCCGACGACGTCGCGGAAGGCGTTGGCGAACACCGTGCGCGACATGCCGGCCGCCGCCGCCAGCTCTTCCAGCGGCCAGTCGCGCTGCGGCGCCTCGTGCAGGGCCACCAGGGCCCCGCGCAGCTTGGGGTGTGACAGGCCGGCCAGCATGCCGGACTCGACCTGGCCCTGGCTCATCAGCTCGCGCAGCACCCAGATCAGCAGCACCTCGAACAGCCGGTCCAGCATCAACTGGCGGCCGCAATGGGTGGCCTCGGCCTCCGCAAACAGCTGCTCCAGCACCGGCGCGCAGCCGGGCACCGAGGCCAGCGGCAGGCAGACCCAGGGCGGCAGGGCCGCCGCGACGGGGTGGCTGGCACCGCCCTCGAAGGCCATGTGGGCGCACAGGAACTGCGCGCCGCAGCTCGGGTCCGTCACGAAGCGGTGCGCCAGCGGGCGGGGGTAAAGCAGCAGGCTGGGCTCGGCGATGCGCAGCGGCTCGGGCCTGCCGTCGTGGTGCACCTCCACGCCACCCTCGCGGATCAGGTGCAACTGGCCACGCCCGGCCTGGGGCTCCAGGCTGTTGACGCCGCACAGCGGGCCCACCTGAAAAGTCTCGGCCCGCACGGCGAAGTGGGTGAAGAGGGCGGCAAGTCGATCGGCCATGGTTAGTACGAAATGCAAAGTTAAACGTACTTTATGGCATTTCTGGTACGAGCATCGTCGGCACAGTTCGTTCTGTCGCAAGACCACTCGATCCCCCCAACGCACCGACTTACCAGGAGCCTGCCATGACCCGCCAACCCAGCTTCAACCGCGCCGTTTTCCAGCTACTGCTCGCCAGCGCCGCCCTTGTCGGCACCGCGGCCAACGCCCAGTCCTATGTGACGGATCCCGAGTCGGGCGCCAGCGTCAGCGTGGCGTCCACCGTCTCGCGGGCCGAGGTGCTGGCCGACCTGAAGGTCTACCAGGAGTCGGGCCTCGCTGCCGCCGAGCGTGTCGCGGCCGAGACCGGCCAGGACACCCCGGCCCAGCGCGCGGCCCGGGAGCGCTATGTCGCGCTGCGCCAGGGCGAGCGCTACGCCGCCCTGGTCGCCCAGTACCGCGCCGCCAAGGCCTGATCCCGCCACTGCCCCCTCAGGAGACCTCACCATGAACGCCTTCACCCGCCTCGCCCTCGCTGCCACCCTCGCCATCGGCGGATTCGCCGTCCAGACCCAGGCCATCGCCGCCCCGAATGCCGCGGCCGCAGTCGCCAGCCAATATGTGGCCGCCGCCGACGGCACGCCGCTCTACGTCAAGGACTGGGGCCCCAAGACCGGCCCGGTCGTCGTCTTCAGCCACGGTTGGCCGCTGAACGCGGACAGCTGGGAAGCGCAGATGCAGTTCCTGGCCGAGCGCGGCTTCCGCGTCATCGCCCATGACCGCCGTGGCCACGGCCGCTCGGGCCAGCCCTGGACCGGCAACACCATGGACCAGTACGCCGACGACCTCGACGCCGTGCTGCGCACCCTGGACGTGAAGCGCGCCACGCTGGTGGGCTTCTCCACCGGCGGCGGCGAGGTGGCCCGCTACGTCGGCCGCCATGGCACGGCGCGCGTCGCCAAGGTCGTGCTGGTGAGCGCCGTCACGCCCATGCTGGGCGCCAGCCCCACCAACCCCCATGGCGTGCCCGAGGCCGTGTTCGACAGCCTGCGCAAGGCCTCACTGGACAACCGCGCCCAGCTCTACAAGGACATCGCCGGCGGCCCCTTCTTCGGCTTCAACCGCCCGGACGCCAAGCCCTCGACCGGCCTGGTCGACAGCTTCTACGTGCAGGGCATGCAGGCTGGAGCCAAGGCCACCTACGACAGCATCGAGGCCTTCTTCCACTCCGACTTCCGCGCGGACCTGAAGAAGGTCGATGTGCCGACCCTGGTCATCCACGGTGCCGATGACCAGATCGTGCCCATCGAGACCACCGGCCGTGCCACGGCCAGGCTGGTCAAGGGCGCGCGCCTGATCGAGTACGCCGGCGGCCCGCATGGCATCACCGACACGCACAAGGATCGCCTCAACCAGGACTTGGTGGACTTCGTCAGCAAGTAAACGGTCCGACCTGCGGGACGAGCGCCGGGCCGCTCCCTAGCCGGCCCGCCTCAGGCGATGTGCTTGCAGCTCGATGCCGCAAGCATCGCCGTCCCCTCGGGGGCTGAGGCCGGACACAGGGCGTCCAGTGGACGGCCTGTGCCTACCGAAGGGCCGCGGCGCAAGACGCGGCGCGGTCTGCAAGACCGACCAGGCACGCCCGCGTCCAGCAGGGCAGGATTGGGCGAGGGGCTTAGTCCCGGGACGGGCCCTTCTCCGGCGCCAGCGGCTCGAACACGAAGCGCATGCCGCGCGTGTAGCTCTCGGCCTTGGTGCCAGCATGGCGCTCGCCGTCGATGGTGCGGTTCTGGAACACCAGCTCCGGATGCTTCAGCTCCGGCAGCAGGGCCTGGTAGCGCTTGATGCCGGCCAGGAAACCCGGCCACTCGTATTCGGCCCCGGTCACATAGAGCCGCGCCTTGATGGGCTTGCCCGTCGCCGCGTAGGCCTTGGCCCGGCCGATGATCCAGTCGCCGCCCACCACGACGGCCGGGCTGGCGGCGATATAGCCCTTGAAGAGCTCGGGCCGGGCATACATCGCGTGCAGGGCGAACAGGCCGCCCAGCGAGCTGCCAGCCAGATAGCGCTGGGCCGGGTCGGCGCGGTAGTCGCGCTCCACCAGCGGGAAGATGTCCTTCTCCAGCGAAGCGATGAATTGGTCGGCATGGCCGCCGTTGCCGTCGCCCATGCGCACCGGCGACAGCTCCCAGTCGCGCAGCGTCTGGTAGTCGGGTTTGTCGCCGGCATAGCCCAGGCCGACGATGATGAACTCCGGTACGACCTCGTCGTATTTCAGGTTGTTGTACGAGGCGACAACAGTGGCGAAGTCCCAGTAGCCGTCGGTCACGTAGAGCACCGGATAGCGGCGCTTGGGGTCCTTGGCAAAGGAGCCGGGCAGGTGGATGTGCAGCTGATACGTGCGGCCATCGGCGTTCTTGGGCAGCACGCGCAATTGGCTGTTGGAAACCGTGTGCGGCGGATACGCCGTCTGGGCCTGCGCCTGGAGGGCGGTGAGCAGGAAGGCGAGGGTCAGAACGAATCGCTTCATGTGGCAGCACGCGGCAGATGGCAACGCTGTCAGTTTAGAGGCCAGCGACAATGCGGCCCGTGAGCCTGCCCAACAAACTTTCCCTGTTCGTGTCCTGTGCCGGTGGCGTCGAGCCGCTGCTTGAAGAGGAGCTGAAACGCTTCCTGCCGCCCGGCGTGCGCAGCAAGGTCGAACCGCTGCGAGGCGGCTGCGGCGTGGTCGGCAGCCTTGAAGACGCGATGCAGATCAACCTCGAGAGCCGGCTCGCGCAGCGCGTGCTCATCGAGCTGATCGAAGGCCCCTACCGCCACGAGGACGATCTCTATGTGCTGGCCGGCCGCGTCGACTGGAGTGACTGGATCACGCCGCGGCACACCATCCGCGTCGACACCGTCGCGCAGCGCTCGCCGCTGAAGAGCCTGAACTTCACGACGCTGCGCATCAAGGACGCGATCTGCGACCAGCTGCGCGAGCAGACCGGCGAACGCCCCAGCGTCGACACCTATTCGCCTGACCTGCCGGTGCTGCTGCACGTCGGCCCCGAGCGCGCGGCGCTGTATGTGGACACCTCGGGCGAACCGCTGTTCAAGCGCGGCTGGCGCGTCGACAAGGGCGATGCGCCGCTGAAGGAGACGCTCGCCGCCGCCATGCTCGCCGCTGCCGGCTGGCGCGGTGACAGCGCGCTGCACGACCCCTGCTGCGGCTCCGGCACCATCCCCATCGAGGCCGCGCTGATCGCCTGCGACTCGGCACCCGGCCTCACGCGCCGCTTCGCCTTCGAGCGCCAGATCCCGTTCTCGACGCCCGACATGAAGACGACCTGGGCCGGCATCACCCAGGCAGCCCGCGCGCGCATCCACCCGCCGGCCGTGCCCATCTATGCCAGCGATGTCGCCTTCCGCATGGTCGACTTCGCGCGCCGCAATGCCGAGCGCGCCGGCGTGGCCGCCTACATCCAGTTCAACGGCGGCGACGCGCTGGAGCGGCCTGCACCGCAACTGCCCGAAGGCATGCCCGGCGCCATCGTCATGAACCCGCCCTACGGCGAGCGCATCGAGGTGCGTGGCAAGGCGGCCATGTCCCGGGACGCGCGGGGCTCCGAAGAGCTGGACGCGGGGGACGACTTCTTCCCGCGCCTGGCCGCGCACTGGAAGCGCCAGTACACCGAGAACCCGGCCGGCTGGACGGCCTGGATGCTGAGTCCCGACATGAAGCTGCCCAACAAGATGCGGCTGAAGGAGTCGCGCCGCGTGCCGATGTGGAACGGCCCCATCGAATGCCGGCTGTTCCGCTTCGACCTCGTCAAGGGCTCGGCACGCAAGCCGGCCGAAGGCGATGCGCCCGCGTGAGCTGATCGCCGCTGCGGCTTTGGCGCTTGCCGCGGCCGCGGCGCAGGCCGACCCCTGCACGCTGGTGTTCGGCCAGGGCCGCAACCCGCCGCTGCGCGGTGGGCCGAACTGGGACGAACTGAACCAGCGCTTCAACGCCGCGGTCGCCAATGCCCTCGACGCCGACGGCCGGCGCGTCATCCCGATGACGGCGTCTGCCGTGCAGATCGACCCCGAAGCGGCCGGCATCGCGCTGCTGCAGGAGGCCGACCGCCTGCGCTGCGCCACCCTGGTGGAGACCGCGCTGTTCGCCGACGAGCAGGACACGCTGGTGCTGCGCTTGCGCGTCTACCCGCTGCTGCCCACGCTCGGTGATGGCGGCACCATCGTCGGCCTGCGCATCGGCACGCCGCTGTTCGTCACGCAGCGTGACCTGTCAATGGCGGCGCTCACGCGCCTCAAGCCCGACCTGGTCGGCCAGCAGATGGCGGCTGAATACCTTCAGCACGACCGGCGTTGATAAACCGCCTGCACGATCAGCGCCAAGGCGCACAGCGCGATGGGCACCAGGCTGGCCCAGTTCATCCATTGCCAGCCGCCGGTCGTGACGAGGGCGCCTGAGGAGAACGAGGTCAGCGTCATCGTCGCGTAGACGCCGGTGTCCAGCAGGCCCTGGGCGCGCGTCTTCTCCTCGGGCCGGTAGGCCTGGGTGAACAGCGTCGTGCCGCCGATGTAGAGGAAGTTCCAGCCCACGCCGAGCAGCAGCAGGGCGCCGAGGAAGTGGTCCAGGTCCTGACCCGACAGCGCGAAGGCGACGCAGCCCAGGTTGAGCAGCACGCCCACCGTCATGACCGGCAGCGCGCCGACGCGCTTGATCAGCGGCCCGGTGAAGAAGCTCGGCACGAACATGCCCAGCACATGCCATTGCAGTACCGTGCCTGCGTCGGAGAACGGCAGGCCGCATTGGCCCATGGCGATGGGCGTGGCCGCCATCAGCAGATTCATGACGCCATAACCGAGCGCACTCGCGGCCAGCGCGACCATGAAGACCGGTTGACGCAACAGCTCGGCGCTGCTGCGGCCACCGGCGCCGGGCGCGGGCCGGGTCAGGGCCGGGAAGTCGATCAGCGAGATCAGCACCAGGCCGGCCAGCGCGACCCCGATCAGCAGCAGATAGGCGCCAGCGAAAGGTGCCATCAGCAGGTTCTTGCTGGCACCCGCCAGCCAGGGCCCGAGCACCGCGCCCAGGCAGCCACCGGCCAGCACCCAGGAGATGGCGGCTTCGCGCTTTGCCGGCGCCACGATCTCCGTGGCGGCGAAGCGGTAGAGGGCCGCGCCGGCGTTGTAGTAACCGGCCACCAGCGTCGCGATGACGACGCCCCAGAAGTTCTGGTCCCGCACGCTCCACAAGGAGATCGCGCAGCTGACGATGGCCACGAGCAGCCCGATCTGGAAACCGCGCCGGCGCCCGAAGCGCAGCTGGTGGCGGCCCACCATGCGCGCCATCAGCGCGCCGCCGGCCACATAGGCGCAGATCGGCAGCGTCGCCATCCACGGCCGCGGCGCCAGCGCCAGGCCGACCAGGCCATTGATGGCCATGAAGCAGATGTTGTTGGTGAGGAAGAGGCCCTGGGCCAGGACGAGGAGGGCCAGCTTCCTGTTCACGACAGAGCCAGCCAGGAGAGCACGGCCAGCGGTGCGGTGTCGGCGCGCAGAACACGCGGGCCCAGCGTGACGGCGGCAAAGCCGCGGGCACGGGCGGCGTCTTCCTCGGCGTCGCTCAAGCCGCCCTCGGGGCCGCTGAGGAAGAGAGCACGCTGCTGCGGGAAGGCGGCCAGCGGCGACGCGGCACGCGGGCTAAGCAGGCCGCGCCATTCGTCGTCACGATCCGGCAGCGCCGCGAGCCAGGCGGACAAGGACATGACGGCCTCGATGCGCGTGGGCACCGTGCGCCCGCTCTGCTCGGCCGCCGCGATGGCCACGCCCTGCCAGTGAGCGCGCTTCTTGTCGGCCCGCTCGCCATTCAGGCGCAGCACCGAGCGCTCGCCCATCAGCGGCTGGATGGCGGCGGCGCCCAGTTCGGTGGCCTTCTCGACCAGGAAGTCCATGCGGTCATTGGCGGGCATGACGACGGCCAGCGTGATCTGCCGGGCCAGCTCGCGCTGCGGTTGCTCCGCAGCAATGAGCTTCACGCGCACCTCGCTGCGGCCCATGGCCGTTACCTCGGCTTGCCATTCGGGGCCGCTGCCGTCGAAGAGGGTCAGCGCGTCACCGGGCTGCAGGCGCAGCACCTGCACATGACGGGCAGCACCGGGCGGCAGGGCGATGTCGCCATCGGTCGCGGTGAGCGGGGTGTCGACGAAGAAGCGGGGCAAGGCGGAACAGTGGCGGGTCTGGGACCCGTCAGTGTCCCAGATCAGCGCAGGCTCAGCGCAAGCCCAGAGCGTCGCGCACGGCCTGTGCGGCGCCTTCGCCCTTGGCCTTCTGCACGCGCTCGACGAGCTGCAAGGCCAGGCCCTGCAGGGTCGCCAGGCTGTCGGCCCGCTCGACCTCGAGGGCAAAGGCATAGCCCTTGAAGGGGCCGAGCAGCTTGGTCGCCTCGCCGCTCAGATAGGTGTACAGGGCCGCGCGGTCCAGCAG
>NZ_JBFUFR010000015.1:0-133157 GCF_056403315.1 Roseateles sp. P2_H4
GCTTGCGGCTCAATGCCGCAAGCATCGCCGTCCCCTCGGGGGACCGATCAGGCTCGCCCGCGTCCAGCGGGGCGAGACTGGGCGAGGGGCCTCAACCCTGGATGTACTGGAACAACGTCATGCGCTGCACCATGGCATAGGTCTTGAGCGCGGTTTCGTAGCCGGTCTGCTGGTTCTGGAAGTCGGAGATGCCCTGGACCATGTCCAGATCCTCGGCGGCGCTCCTCTCCTCGGAGCTGTACTGCTTCAGGGCCGCGAGGCGGGTTTCGGTGCCGTCGAGGTTGTTCAGGCGCTCGCCGACCTGGCTGCGGCCGCTCTGCAGATTGCCCATGACGGCATCGATGTCGCGGATGCTGGCGGTGTTGCTCTGCGTCACCTGCACGGGGGTGCGCAGCGGCGTGTTCAGGTCGGTGATGGCCTTGTCGATGACGTCGAAGACCTTGAGGCCGGTCTTGGAGCCGGCGATGGCGAAGGCGTCGCCGTCGACGGGGGTGCCGGAGATGGTGAAGGCCATGCCGTCGGCCGTGATGGCCTGGCCGGGCTTGAAGGCGCCACTGGTGACGACTGCCCCGAGGTCGGTGTCGGTCAGGGCGTAGGTCTGGTTGGGTGTGGTGCCGGCGATGTCGACGCGGTAGTTGTGGCCGGTCAGCAGCGCGGGGTTGACGGTGCGGCCGGCGTCGATCCAGCCCGAGGCGGGGTTGCCGGTGATGCCGTTGACGAGGGGGCCGCCGCTGACGGGGTCGATCAGCTGCACGACGGGCTTGCCGGTGGCGGGGTCGGTCGTCAGGATGCGTGGCCCGGTCTCGAAGCTGCCGTTGCCGCTGGCGGCCTGCTCCCAGGCGCCGCGACCGTCGACGGTGAGCTGGAAGCTGTCGAGGTTGCCGGTCTGGATGGTGCCGGGCACGCCGATGTAGGCGACGCCGCCGGCCTGGTCCAGGAAGGGCGGCGTGGAGGCGCCCTGGCCGGAGAAGATGAAGCCGCCGGCGCCGTCGGAGCGGTTGGCGATGGACAGCAACTGGTCGCGGATGCCCTTGAGCTTGGTCGCCAGGCCGGCCCGCTCGGCGTCGGAATAGCTGGAATTGCCGGCCGAGACCATGGTTTCGCGGGCCTGCTGCAGCAGTTCGTTGGCGTCGCCCAGGGCCGATTCGGCCAGCGTCATGCTGTTGCGGCTGGCTTCCAGCGCGCGCTGGTTGGCCTCGACGCGGCCGATGGAGGCCAGGGCCCGCTCGGCGCGCGCGGCGCCGGTGGGGTCGTCGCTGGCCATGGCGATGCGCTTGCCCGAGGTCAGTTGCTCCTGCTGGTTCTGCATCGTCGTCTGGCGGCGCTGCAGATTGGCGATGGAGGCGTCGAAGAGGTTGGCGGTTGAAAGTCTCATGGCTTACCTCTGGGCAATCCTCATCAATTCATCGAACAGTGTCTGGGCCGTCTGCAGTACCTTGGCGGCGGCCTGGTAGCCCTGCTGGAACTGCATCAGCCGCGAGGCTTCCTCGTCGAGGTTGACGCCCGCCTGGCCGGCGCGGCTGGACTCGGCGTCGCCGGCGACGTTGGTGGACACGTCGGACAGGTAGTTGGCGCTCTGCACGCGGGCGCCGATGTCGCTCATCGCCGCGGCGTAGGTGTCGTTGATCGTCGAGCCGGGCGTGAAGCCGCCACCGGCCAGCAGCTGGCGGCCGACGAAGGCCTCGCCCTGGATGTTCAGGAAGGCCTTGGCGTTGCCGTTGTTGGTGGCGGTGTAGATGGTCGGGTCGATGGAGATCCGGTCGCCCTGGCGCGGCACGCCGTTGGTGCGCATCTCGAAGCCGAGGTCGATGCCGGCGGCCGGCTGGTTGCCGATGGGCTGGCCGGAGCTCCAGCTCCCCGAAAGCACCGTGCCGTTGGCCAGCGTCAGCGTGTACAGCACGTTGCTCGCATTGGCCGGGTCGGGGCCGCCGAAGTCCAGCGTGATGGGCGCATTGGCCGCGCTGAAGTTCTGGTTGACCGCGTAGATGCTGTCGACGGTGAGGGTGCCCTTGTTGGTGACGGCGGCGGAGGCCGTCAGCGGCGAGGCGGCGGCGATGCCGTTGGGATTGTCCAGCGTGCGCCGCATGTTGACGGCGGCGGAGCCCACGGGCTCGATGAGGAAGCTCTCGCCCGCGGCCGGTGCGGCCGGGCTGAAGGTGATCTTGAAGCCGTCGATGGTGTCGCCGTCGTTGACGGTGCGTACCAGGCCGTCGGACAGCCGTGTCATTTCGTAGACGCCGGGCGTGCTCGAGGTCAGCTTGTAGCTGCTGGCCTGCAGCTGGCTGGCGTCGACGATGCTGGCCGCGACGCCATTGGTGAAGCCACCGCCGGGGTTGCGCTGGTTGCTGGCCGCCGGCAGCACATTGGGCGTGGCGACGCTGAAGATGGCCGCGCCCTTGCCGGGCGGGTTGGACAGGTCCAGGCCCAGCGCGTTCTGCTCGTTGACGCGCGTGCCGATGGCCGCGGCGAGCTGGCCGAGCAGGTTCTTGGCGTCCTGCAGGTCCTTGTTCTGGAAGCTCAGCAGGGCCGTCATCGAGCCGCCAGTCAGCACGCTCTCGTCCAGCGGGCGGGTCTGGCCGCCTTCGTTCAGCGACACCACGGCGCGCGCCGGGTCGTAGGCGTCGGGTGAGACCTGCAGCGACGACGCCTGGTTGCCCAGCACGAGGCGCTGGCCGCCACCGATGAAGACGCCGACGGTCTCGTCGTCGGCCGTCAGCGTCGTGACCGCCACATGCTCGCCGAGCTGGGAGATCAGGCGCTCGCGCTGGTCCAGCAGGTCGTTGGGCGTGTGGCCGCTGCCGCGGGTCTTGGAGATCTGGTCGTTGATGTTGGCGATCTGCTGCGCCAGCTGGTTGACGACGACGACATTGGCCTTGAGGTCGCTGACGACGCCGGCCTGCAGGTCGGTGACCTGCTGGCCGGCGTTGGAGAAGCGCACGGCCAGCTCGTTGGCACGGCCGAGGGCCACCTGGCGGGCGGAGGGGTCGTTGGGGCGGCTGGTCACGTCGACCATGGCGTTCAGGAACTGGCTGGCCGCGTAGCCCAGGCCGTCGGTGCCGGGCGGGAAGATCTTTTCCATGCGCGACAGTTGCTCGGCACGCGTGGAATCGGCCACCGCGGTGGCCTTGGAGGATGCCGCCTCCTTGGTCAGGAACTCGTTGTGCGAGCGCACGACGGTCTGCACGTCGACGCCCTTGCCGAAGAAGCCGGCGCCGGTGTATTGCCCAGGCGACGTGGTCAGCACGACGGACTGGCGCGAATAGCCCGGCGTGTTCGCGTTGGCGATGTTCTGGCCGATGGTCTGCAATGCCGCCTGGTTGGCGAACATCGCGCGGGCGCCGAGGGTGAGCAAGCCTGCCATCTCAGTTCTCCGTTCCGCACTCGCGGCAGTTGCGGTGCATCAGATTTGCGGGCCGAGCGCCGGGCCGCTCCCTAGCCGGCCCGCGCTGGCGATGTGCTTGACGGTCGAACCGGCAAGCATCGCCGTCCCCGCGGGGGACCGACCAAGATTTTTCTTGGGCGAGGGGCTTCATGTCAGGCCAGCATCGTGCTTTGCACGCGCTGGGTGGTTTGGATCGTCTTGGCCAGCTTCTCGGCATAGGCCGGGTCGGTGGCGTAGCCGGCCTGTTGCAGGCCGCGCGCAAAGCCGGCGGCGTTGCCGCTCTGGGCTTGCGCGACGACCTTGGAGTAGCGGTCGTTGCTGCTGATCAGCCTGGCGTAGTCCTTGAAGGCCTCGTCATAGCTGCCATAGGCGCGGAACTTGGCCGTCACCTTGACGGCCTGGCCGTTGATGACCTCGGTGGTCTTCACGTCGACGGTCTTGCCCGTCCACGCTGGCGTGGCCTTGATGCCGAAGACGTTGTGCGAGTTGCTGCCGTCGGCGCCGACGATCTCGCGCTTGCCCCAGCCGCTCTCGTGGGCGGCCTGGGCCACCATGAAGCTGGCCGGGATGCCCGTGGCGGCCGATGCCGCGCGGGCGGCGGCGTCGTGCTTCTGGATGAAGCCCTGCACGTGGTTGGGGATGCCCTTGGTGGCCAGGGCCGGCAGGGCCTGGGCCAGCGTCGTCTGGCTGTTCTTCCTGATGTTTTCGGGCGACAGGTCCTGGACGCCCATCTGGCGCTGCAGCTGCTTCTGGATGGCTTCCGACAGGCCGCCGGGCAGGCCGCTCATCTTGCCGGCGAACTGGGTGTCCAGCATTTCGGTGCCGAGCTGGGTGGCGTTGTTGTCCAGCATGCCGCTGGACAGCGTGGACGCGCGCATGCTCTTCATCACTTCCTGCATGAAGAGCGACTCGAACTGCTTGGCGGTCTCGCGGATGGTGGCCTTGGGATCGCGCGCGGCCTGGGCCTTGAGCCCGTTCAGCGCGTCGACGCTGCCAAGGCTCTGGCCGGAAATGGACTGGAAGCTGTTGGCCATCAGATCACCTCGAGCTCGGCATTCAGGGCGCCCGCACTCTTCATGGCCTGCAGGATCGCGAGCAGATCCTGGGGCGTCGCGCCAAGGGAATTCAGCGCCTTGACGACATCGGCCAGCCGCGCGCCGGCGGCCAGCTGGATGAGGCTGCCGGGCTCCTGGCGGATGGAGATGTCGGCCTTCTCGGCCACCGTCGTCTGCCCACCGGACAGCGCATTGGGCTGGCTGATGATGGGCGTGGAGCTGATGGTCACCGACAGGCTGCCGTGGGCCACGGCGCAGGCCGACAGCGTGACGGCCTGGTTCATGACGATGGAGCCGGTGCGTGCATTGATGACGATGCGGGCGGCCGGCGTGGCCATGTCGATGGCGAGGTTCTCGACATCGGCCAGGAAGCCGACGCGCTCGTCCGGCGTGGCCGGCGCCTTCACGCGCACGACCCGGCCGTCCAGGGCCTGGGCCGTGCCGGCGCCCTTGGCCTTGTTGATGGCCTGGGCCACGGCGCGGGCGGTGGCGTAGTCGCTGCTGTTGAGGTCGAGCTGCAGGGTGTCGCCCTGGGCAATCGGTGTCGGCACCGAGCGCTCGACGAGGGCGCCCGCCGGGATGCGGCCGGCGCTGAGGTGGTTGATCTGCACCTTGGAGCCACCGGCCGATGCACCGGCGCCGCCGACCACCAGGTTGCCCTGGGCGATGGCGTAGATCTGGCCGTCCGCGCCGCGCAGGGGCGTGGCGATCAGCGTGCCGCCGCGCAGGCTCTTGGCGTTGCCGATGGAGGAGACGTTGATGTCCAGCTGCTGGCCGGGCTGGGCGAAGGGCGGCAGCGAGGCCGTCACCATGACGGCGGCGATATTGCGCGGCTGCATCGTGACGCCCTGGGGCAGCAGCACGCCGAACTGCTGCAGCATGGCCRTCAGGCTCTGGCCGGTGAAGGGCGCCTGCGTCGTCTGGTCGCCGGTGCCGTCCAGGCCGACGATGAGGCCGTAGCCCGTCAGCGGATTGGAACGCACGCCGGCGACCGACGCGACCTCCTTGATGCGCGCGGCATGGGCAGGGGCAACGGGCGCCAGCACGACGGCCAGGCTGAGGAGGAGGGCTTGCAGGTACTTCACTCGACCGATTCTGCGGATCCTTGAGCCCGCGAAGCCAACGAAAAGGGCGCGGTCAGCCCCGCTTTTCTGAACCGTCGGTCGTCCTGCGCTGTCGGGCGGGGATTTTTCACGCTGTAAGGCCAAGGCGGTCTGCCCGACCACTCACCACCTGTGAGCACTGAGGCGCCCAGTCAGCACAGCAACCCCTCTTCCACCATCCTTTTGGAGACCGATATGACACGCCTTTCCCTGCTGACCCTGGTGCTGGCCACCTCCCTCGCCGCCGTCTCGGCACCCGCCCAGGCCCAAGGCCTGACCCGCGAACAGGTCAAGATGGAGCGCGACACCTTCCTGGCGTTGATGCGCTGGGACGAACTGACCGGCATGTGGGTGCTGAAGTCCGGCATGGAGCCGCCCAAGGGCGTCATGTCGCGTGCCGAGGTGCTGGCCATGCGCGACCAGTTCCTGCGCATGAATGTCTACGACGACACCGTCGGCAGCTGGGTGCCGATCAAGGCGCCGCGCGACATGAGCACGCTGACGCGCGAGCAGGTCAATATGGAGACGCTGCGCTTCCTGATGATGTACCGCTACGACGAGCAGCGGAACGAATGGATCAGCAAGATGCGCTGAGCCACTCACGGCCCGCGTTCGCCTCAGGAATGCCCGACCGCCCGGTCGGGCATTTTGCTGTGGGCCACCAGCAAGCTCCTGCTCAGCTTTGTCCCAACTGACGTGACATCCTGTCAATCCCGATCCCAGACCGCCGCCAGCGTGCCGCGAAGTCGTTGTGATCGGCGCATGTGGGCGAAACTAGTTCACGTTTACCGGGATTTCCCGCCGTTTGCGGGCGTTTCAGCGAAATTCCGGCTTTCTGGCACCCCGAATCGCAGGGGTTGATGACAGGTTTCTGAATGTGTCTGTCGGTAAAGTTTTGCTTACCGATCCGAGCTGCATTCGTTTGCAAGACCTGCCATGCCTCCGCCCCTCGAACCGTTGACCCTGGTTCATGTCGTCTTTTCCTCCCGCATTGCGGGGGGTGAGCGGCATTGCATCGATCTCGCCAACGCCCAGGCCGCCCTGGGTCACCGCGTCCACGTCATCGGCACGGCCGGTTCGGCCGTCGCCGGCGCACTGGCGTCCGGCGTGCAGTTCCATGGCCTGGCCCTGCCGCTGATGCGCGGCTGGCGTGTCGCTGCGCTGGCCCGCCGCCTGGGTGCGGACGTCTGCCATGGCCACCTCGGCCCGGCCTGCAAGGCCGTCGCCCATGCCCGTCGCTCGGCGCGCATCGGCACGCTGCACGTCGGCTACAAGGCCCATCACCATGCGCGCCTGGACGGCCTCGTCTGCGTCAACCGCGCCCAGCACGAAAGCCTGCCGGAAGGCGGTGCGCTGGCCAACCTCATCTACAACTGGGCGCCCGAACGCGACGCCGCGGCCGCGGCACGGCATACCGACCTGCGCGCCGAACTGGGCCTGGCGCCCAGCCAGCTGCTGGTCGGCAGCGTGGGCCGACTGCACCGCAGCAAGGGCATGGACCTGCTGATCGCCGCCTTCAAGGCGCATGCGCCGGCCGACGCCGTGCTGGCCATCCTGGGCGAAGGCCCGGATGAGGCGGCCCTGAAGGCACTGGCGGCGGGCGATCCGCGCGTGCGCCTGCTGGGTTACCGCAGCGATGTCGACCAAGCGCTGAAGTCCTTCGATCTCTTCGTGTCGCCGTCGCGCGAGGAGGCCTTCCCGCTCGCCATCCTGGAAGCCATGCGCGCCGGCCGGCCGGTGCTGTCCACGGCAACCCAAGGGCCGCAGGAGATGCTGGCCGGTCAGCCCGCCCGTCTCGTGCCGGTGGGCGACGCCAACGCCCTGGGCCACGCCGTCGCCGAGGAACTGGCGCGGCTGCGCCGCCTGACGCCGCAGGAGCGCGGGGTGCGCTATGCCACGGCCGCCTACGACCGCGCCAACGCCGTTGCCCGCACGCTGGGTTTCTATCGCGACGTGATGCTCCACCAGGCAGCCCAGGCCAAGGGCTTCGACGACGGGGAAGAGGGCTACGCCGCCTGGCACGTTTGATGTTGAAGCCGCCACGCACCGACTTCTGGCAGGTCGGCATCGTTCCTGTTCCCGTCGAGGACATCGACGCCCACCGGCTGAGCGCCGTGCGCGAGCGCATCACCTGGCTGCCCGGTGCCGGCCGCTGGCGCTATCTGGCCGACCCTTTCGGCCTGGTGCGGGGCGACGCCCTGCATGTCTTCGTCGAGGCCTTCGACTACCGCGTCAAGCGGGCCACCATCGAACGCCACGAATTCGGCCTGGACGACCTGGCCTGGCGCGGGCAGGCCACGGTGCTGGACAAGCCCTTCCACCTGTCCTACCCGCAAGTCTTCGAGCACGACGGCGAGACCTGGATGGTGCCGGAGAGCTACCAGGCCGGCGAGATCGCCCTCTACCGCGCCACCGACGGCTCCCTTAACCATTGGGAGCGCGAGTGCGCGCTGCTGGGCCGCCTGCCCGGTGCCGACGCCTCCCTCATCGAGCACCAGGGCAGCTGGTGGATGTTCTACACCCTGGTCGGGCCCGGCGCGCGCGACCAGCGGGAACTGCATATCGCGCATGCGCCGGCCCTGGTCGGCCCGTGGACGCCGCTGGCCGCCAACCCGGTGCGCGTCAACCGCGAGGGCGCCCGCCCGGCCGGCCGCCCCTTCATCGGCCGTGACGGCGTGCTGACCCTGCCCGTACAGGACAGTTCGGCCGGCTATGGCAGCGCGACGCGGCTGCTGCGCTTTCCCAGGCTGACGCCCGAGCATGTCGAGATCGAAGCCGGCACCGAGCGTCTGACCGGCGACCTGGCCAGCGACAGCCACACCGCGGGCCTGCACACCTTGACGGGCTGTGGTGGCTTCACCCTCATCGATGTGAAGCGCATCGACCGCTCGCGCGGCAGGCAATGGCTGGACTTGAAGCGCCGGCTGAGGCGAGTCATCGGCGGCTAGCAAACCGGGGCTTGTTATGTGTATTGTGTGTGTAATACACTAATACGCATGCCCAGCCCCCAGGCTTTCTTCGACATCCAGCCGCAACTGGCCACGCCCATCTACCGCCAGGTGGTGGAGCAGGTGCAGCGCCGCGTCGCCGGCGGCCAGCTCCGCCCTGGCGACGAGTTGCCCAGCGTGCGGGCCGTCGCCGAGCGGCATGCCATCAACCCCATGACCGTCAGCAAGGCCTACAGCCTGCTGGAGGCCGAAGGCTTGCTGGAGCGGCGCCGTGGCGTCGGCATGGTGGTGGCCGCCGGTGTGCAGGCCGCGGGTGCTTCGGCCGACCGCATGGCCCTGCTGGCGCCGGCCCTGCAGATGGCCGCGCGCCAGGCCCTGCAGCTCGGCATCGCGCCCGAGGCGGCCCTGGCGGCCTTCGAGCTGGCGCTGCAACAAACCCCCCAGGAGGACACCCCGACATGAGCCCCGCACTCGAAGCCCGCCAGCTCTGCCTGGACGTCCAAGAGCAGCAGTGGAGCGTGGCGCGGCCGCGCCTGCTGGACCATATCGACTTCGCCATCCCCGAGGGCGCCGTCGTCGGCCTCGTGGGCCGCAACGGCGCCGGCAAGAGCACGCTGATGCGCTGCCTGCTGGGGCTGACGACGCCGAGCTCGGGCGAGTCCCGCCTGCTCGGCGCGCCCAGCCGCGACCTGCCCGATGCGGTGCTGGAGCGCCTGGGCTATGCGGCCCAGACGCCCGACCTGTTCCCGCGCCTGACCGGGCTGGAACATCTGGAGGAAATGGCGGCGGTCTATCCAGACTTGAACCTGGCCGACGCCGGCCTGCTCGCGGCCCGGCTGGACCTGAGCCTGGGCAAGCGGGCGTCGTCGCTGTCCCTGGGCGACCAGCAGAAGCTCGCCGTCGTGCTGGCGCTGGCCCACGACCCCGACCTGCTGCTGCTGGACGAGCCGGTCGCCAGCCTCGACCCGATCTCCCGGCGCGACTTCATGCGCGCGCTGTTCGCGCTGCGCCGCAAGCCGGCGCCACGCACGGTGCTGGTCTCCAGCCACCTGCTCAGCGACCTGGAGCGTGTCGTCAGCCATGTGATGTTTCTGCGTGAAGGCCGGCTGCAGCTCTTCGTCGAATGGGACGAGGCGGTCGAGCACCTGCGCAGCCTGCCCAGCCCCGAGCAGCCGTTGCAACTGCGGGCGGGCGAACTGCACTGGACGCAGGGCCAGCTGCTGGTGGATGCGCGCCAGCATCGCGAGGCTGCCGCCTTGCCGGCCCTGGGCATGGAAGACCTGCTGGAGCTGCTCAACTCATGAAGCTGGTCAATGTCTCTGCCGCACGCCGCCGCCGGGCCGCGGCCGAGGAGCGCTACCTCGGCCCGACCCTGCTGCTGCCCAGCATCGCCTCACTGTTCGGCATCCTGCTGGCCTGGGCGATGGGGGTCTCCGGCATCGCCAGCAGCGCGCCGCTGGAGGTCGTCTCCGCCATCCAGGCGCTGTTGACGCTGTTCGGCGCGGCGGTGATTGCCGGCACGCAAGCGGCCAATGCGGGCTGCTGGCGGCGTCGCGTGGCGCCCTCGGCGGCCGCCCGGCGGGTGCGCCAGGTCTTGTTGAAGATGCTGAGCCGCCTCGCCGCCCGCGCGCTGGCGGGCCCGCTGGTGATGGTGGCCAGCCTCGCGTGGTTGCGCCCAGGCTGGGACCTGCTGGGCATGGCCGCCGAGGTGCTGCTGGTGCTGGCCGCCGCGCTGCTCGTCGGCGCGCTGCTGGGCGCCGGCCTGCAGCGCCGGGCCTTGGCCTGGCTCGCCGCCGTGCAGCGCCCGCGGTCGGCTTCGGCATGGCGTTGGAAGGGCGGCTGGCGACGCTGGCGTCATGTGGCGACCCCGCACGAGATCGCCACCAACGTGCGCGGCACTACGCTGTGGATGTGGTTCCTGCTGCCCCAGGCGCTGATGCAGGCGCCGCAATGGCGCTTCCATGCCTGGGGCAAGACCCTGTCCAGCGGCGCGGACCTGGCCTGGGCAGGCTTGTGGATGCTGCTGCTCGGCCTGTTCGTCAACGCCGTCGTCGTCGGCCCGCCGCTGCATTGGCGGGCGCGGTTGGCGCCACGCGGGTCGTCGGCTGCCGGCTGGGCGCGCCGCATGGTGGCGGGCTCGATGCTGAATGCGATCGCCTGGATGTCGGCCGTGATGGCTTTGAGCATGGCCGTCAGCCCGGCCGACGTGCGTGCCGTGCAGCTGAGCGCCTGGGCGCCGGTGATGTCCGACGTGCTGCTGGCCATGACCTGGATCCTGTGGATGCGCGGCCTGCGCAACAACGGCTTCGCGCAGGTGTTGGCAGGCCTGGCCCTGGCGATGGTCAGCGTGCTGCTGCTGGGCGCGGTGTTGGCGTCGGGCGGGGTGCCGCAGCGCGGCCTGGCCTTGCTGGCCATCGAGATGACGCTCGCGCTGGCCTTTGCGGTGGCCGCGCAACGCGCATGGTCGCGGCAGGACCTGAACCGGCTCGCGCAGCCGTCCTGACGCCATACTTGGAGGGCATCGCACTCGGGCCCTCCTGCATGAACTTCGCCGACCGCATCACCGCCGCCGCCGCGGCCCTGGAGCTCCAGGTCATCGCCTGGCGGCGCGATCTTCACCAGCATCCCGAGCTGGGGAACCGCGAGTTCCGCACCGCCGCCGTCGTCGCCGAACATCTGCGCAACCTGGGCTTCGACGAGGTCAGGACCGGCGTCGCCCACACCGGTGTCGTCGGCCTGCTCAAGGGCGGCCGGCCCGGCGGCGTCGTGGCGCTGCGCGCCGACATGGACGGCCTGCCCGTCACCGAGGAGGTGGAGCTGCCCTTCGCGTCCAAGGCCCGTGCGGTCTGGAACGGCGAGGAGGTCGGCGTCATGCATGCCTGCGGCCATGACTGCCATGTCGCCATCCTGATGGGCGTGGCCAGCATCCTGGCCGGGCTGCGCGATGACATCCCCGGCACGGTCAAGTTCATCTTCCAGCCGGCCGAGGAGATGCCGCCCGAGGGCGAGGAGGGCGGCGCGGCGCTGATGATCAAGGAGGGCGTGCTGGAGAGTCCGACGCCCAGCGCCATCTTCGGACTGCACGTCACGTCGCGCCAGCAGGCCGGCGTCATCGGCTACCGGCCGGGGCCGACGATGGCCAGCAGCGACAAGCTCAAGATCACCGTGCAGGGCAAGCAGACCCATGGCGCGGCGCCCTGGCTGGGCATCGATCCCATCGTCACGTCGGCCCAGATCGTGCTGGGCCTGCAGACCATCGTCAGCCGCACGCTGGACCTGAACCGCGAACCCGCGGTCGTCACCATCGGCGCCATCAAGGGCGGCGTGCGCGAGAACATCATCCCGGACACGGTAGAGATGCGCGGCACCATCCGCAGCTTCGACGAAGGCATGCGCGAGGCCATCCACGAGCGCGTCACGCAGCTGGCCGAGGGCATCTCGGCGGCGTCACGCGCTTCATGCAAGGTCTGCATCACGCGCAACTACCCGGTCACGCGCAACGACCCGGTGCTGACCGAGCAGATGGTGCCGACGCTGACCCGCGTGGCCAGCACCGGCCCGCGGCCCATGGGCATCGAGGTGGTGCCCAAGGCGACAGGCGCGGAGGACTTCTCCTTCTTCCAGCGCCTGATCCCCGGCCTGTTTTTCTTCGTCGGCGTCACGCCGCCGGAGATCGAGCCGAGCAAGGCCTATTCGAACCACTCGCCGCGCTTCATCGTCGATGAGCGCGGCCTGGAGGTGGGCGTCAGGGCCCTGGCCAACCTGGCCGTGGACTACCTGGCCAGCAAGGCGGGGTGATCAGCTCGGCGCGAGGTTGAGGAAGAAGCGCGACAGCCAGCCCACGGCATGCGCGTCCGCCGCGGCGCCGCGTCCGCGCTGCTCGATGCGCACATTGGCGACCGAGGTCGAGGCGACGGCATTGCCCTGGGCGATCATGCGCGGGTCCACCTGGCCGGAGAAGCGCAGCACGTCGACATTGCGGTTCACGCCGATCTGCTTCTCGCCGCTGATCATCAGATGGCCGTTGGGCAGCACGCCGGTCACGACGGCCGTGATGGCGCCGGTGAACTCGTTGGTGTTCTGGTTGCTGCCCTTGCCCTTGTTGTCATTGGCCGATGTGGCCTCGGCGCTGGCGCGGCCGAAGGCCTTGGGCGAGATGCCCGGCACCGCCGTGATGCCGGCGGACAGGCTGCCCGTCTTGCTCAGCTCGCTGGTGCTGGTCTGCGACGCCGACACGCGCTCGGTGATGTTGATGGTCAGCGTGTCGCCGACGAGGCGGGCACGGTGGTCCTCGAACAGCGGACGGTAGCTGGCCGACTGGTAGATGGCGCCGTTGCTCGCGGCCATGGGCTGCGTCGCCGGCAGGTTGACGACCGGCGTGGCGGCCATCTCCACATGCGGCTCGGGGTAGGGCGTCGCACAGCCGGCGAGCAGGAGGGGGAGGGCAATCAGGGCGAGGTACTTCATGGCGCGCCTTAAAACTTAGATCTGGGCCAGCTTCTGCAGCATCTGGTCGGAGGTCTGAACGGCCTTGGAGTTCAACTCGTAGGCGCGTTGGGTCTGGATCATCTGCACCAGTTCTTCGACGACATTGACGTTGGACGTCTCGACGAAGCCCTGCTGCAGTGCGCCGATGCCGTTGTTGTTGGGTGCGCCGGTGTTGGGCGTGCCGCTGGCGGCCGTCTCGGTGAACAGGTTCTGGCCCTTGGGGTCCAGGCCGGCCGGGTTCACGAAAGTGGCCAGCTGCAGTTGGCCGACGGTCTGCGCCGCGGCCTGGCCGGGCAGCGTGACGCTGACGGTGCCGTCGTTGCCGATGGTCAGGCTCTGCGCGTTGGCGGGAATGGTGATGCCCGGCAGCAGCGTGTAGCCGTTGTTGGTGACCATCTGGCCATTGGCATTGAGCTGGAACGAGCCGTCGCGTGTGTAGGCAGTCGTGCCGTCGGGCTGCTGGATCTGGAAGAAGCCGTCGCCCTTGATGGCCAGGTCCAGGTTGTTGCTGGTCTGCTGCAGATTGCCCTGGGTGTAGATGCGCGCGGTGGCCACCGGGCGCACGCCCAGGCCGACCTGCAGGCCGGTGGGCAGCGTGGTCTGGTCGGTGCTGTTGGCACCGGCCTGGCGCATGTTCTGGTAGATCAGGTCCTCGAAGACGGCGTGCGAACGCTTGTAGCCATTGGTGGCCACGTTGGCGAGGTTGTGCGAGATGTTGTCCAGCTGGGTCTGCTGGGCTTCCATGCCGGTCTTGGCGATCCAGAGCGAGCGCATCATGGCTTGGGTTCCTTAAGTGCTGCCGAGCAGCTTGGCCGATTGCTGACCCTGGGTCTGGGCAATCTGCAGCAGCTTCATCTGCTGCTCGAATTGGCGGCCGGCGGCGATCATGGCGACCATGGTCTCGACCGGGCTGACGTTGCTGCCTTCCAGCGCACCGTCCTGCAGGCGCGCTGCCTGGTTGGCGGGCAGGTCGCCATCCGCGGCGCGGAACAGGCCGTCGTCGCCACGCGTGAGCTGGTTGGCCGCTTCGGGCGTGACGAGCTTGAGCCGGCCCACCGTGGTCGGCTTCTGGTTGGGTGCCTTGGCGCTGACCGTGCCGTCGCTGCCGATGGTCAGTTCGCTGTTGGGCGGCACATTGATCGGGCCACCGTCGCCCAGCACCGGCATGCCGTTGCGCATGACGAGCAGGCCCTCGGCGTTGACGTCCAGCGAGCCGGCGCGGGTGTAGGCCTCGGTGCCGTCGTTGGCCTGCACGGCCAGCCAGGCGTTGCCCTGCATGGCGACGTCGAGGTTGCGGCCGGTCGGTGTCAGCGGGCCCTGGGCGTCGTTGTAGCCGATGGTGGTTTCCAGCGCGTAGGCGCGCGTGGACGCACCGTCGCCGCGCACCGGCACGGCGCGGAAGGCCTGCAGCTCGGCGCGGAAGCCGTTGGTCGTCACGTTGGCGAKGTTGTGCGAGAGCACGTCCTGCCGCTGCATGGCCGCCTTGGCGCCGGCCATCGAGAGGTAGATCATGCGGTCCATCGCGCGTCCTCGCCTTCAGTCGTTAGCGCAGATTCACGATCGTCTGCAGGACCTGGTCCTGCGTCTTGATCGTCTGCGCATTGGCCTGGTAGGCACGCTGGGCCGTCACCATGTTGACGAGCTCGGCGGTCAGGTCGACGTTGCTTTCCTCCAGCGCGCCGGACTGCAGCGCACCCATATTGCCGTCGCCCGGCACGCCGACGACGGCGTCACCCGAGGCCACCGTGCGGATCCAGACGTTGCCGCCCATGGTCTGCAGGCCCTGCGGGTTGCGGAAGCTGGCGAGCTCGACCTGGCCGGCCGGCTTGCTCTGGCCGTTGGAATAGCGGGCCTGGACGATGCCGTCGTTGGCCACCTGGATGCCGGTCAGCTGGCCCGGGGCATAGCCGTCCTGGGTCAGGGCGGTCACCGCGAAGCTGCTGCCGTTCTCGGTCGCACCCGTCAGGTCGAGCTGGATGCCGGCAATGGCCAGCGTCGGGTTGCCGCGCGTGCTGGTGCCGGCCGGCACGGGCATGGAGATCGTGCCGGGCGGTGTCGTTGCGCTGCCGGCGATGGCGGAAGGCGCGCCACCGGTGGGCGGGAAGGTGATGGTGGTGTAGGGCGTCGTCGGGTTGCCGTTGGCATCCAGCGCGATGGCGTTGCCGGACGCGTCGGTGTCGAAGGGCGTGCCGTTGGCCGTCGCGTAGACGTTCCAGACGTCGTTGGGCGGCACCGCGCCGCTGGGGTCGGCCGCGCGCTGGAAGTAGAAGGTCACGGCGACGTCCTGGCCCTTGGCGTCGTAGGTCGTCATGGACGTCGCGTTGTTGTAGGTCGTGCTGTCCTTCAGGTCCATGCCCGTGCCAGCGCCACCGCCGGGGGCGGTGGTCTTCAGGCGGGAGTCGAGGTTGAACTCCATCGAGACCTTGGTCGTCACGGCGGGCGGGATGCCGCCGGTGGGCAGTTGCAGCGGCTGGGCCGTGCCGGGCTGGATGACACCGGCGCCATTGGCCGGGTAGCCCATCAGCTTGAGGCCGTCGTTGTTGACGATGAAGCCATCCTTGCTGACCTTGAACTGGCCGTTGCGGGTGTAACGCGTCGGGTTCACGCCATCGCTGACCTGGAAGAAGCCGCCGCCGTTGATGGCGAGGTCCATGGGGTTCTCGGTGGTCGTGATGTTGCCCTGCGTGAACTGCTGGGCGACGGACTGCAGGCTGGTGCCGATGCCGATCTGGTTGGCACCGGCGCCGTTCAGCGCGGCCGCGTAGACGTCGGAGAACTCGGCCCGCGAGCTCTTGGCCCCGAAGGTGCCGGAGTTGGCGATGTTGTTGCCGATGACGTCCAGGTTCTTGGAGGCGGCGTTGAGCCCGGAAAGGCCTTGCTGGAAGCTCATGAGGGAGTCCTTGCTGTCGTGCGGGGAGTGATCAGTTGACCGAGGAGACGGCCGTGTAGTCCAYGGGGCCGAGGCGTTCGAGATTGAGCTTGAGGCTGCCGTTCTCGCTGTAGACGGCTTCCACCTTGTCGTGGGCGTAGAGCGTCGGCGTGACGGCCTTGGCGCCGTTGGTGGCCGTGATGCGGTACTTGAGCTCGGTGCCGTCGGCCGCCTTGCTGCCGGCGGGCCAGGAGAAGGTCTGGCGGCCCGAACCCTGGGCGCCGAGCTGCACGGTGTCGATGACGTTGCCTGCACCGCCGAGGATCTCGAGCTTGACGGTCTGGGCCGCGCCGTCGAGCTCGTAGCTGCCTTCGGCGACGCCGCTCTGGACCTGGATCTTGTCGCTGGGCACGCTGACCTCGCGGCCCACCAGCGAGATGGATTGCAGGGCCTGCATCTGGCCCAGTTGTGACCCCAGGCCCTTGATGCTGGTGTCCAGAGTGGACAGGCTGGTCACCTGCTGGATCTGCGCCATCTGGCTCGTCACCTGGGCGTTGTCCATCGGGTTGAGCGGGTCCTGGTTGTTCATCTGCGCGACGAGCAGCTTCAGGAAGCGATCCTGGGTCTCGGCGGCGTTCTTGGCCGAGGTGGTCGGCGTGCTCGTCGAGCTGCCGTTGAGTGCGGTGATGTCCATCAGCTTTGACCCAGTTGGAGCGTCTTGAGCAGCAGGTTCTTGGCCGTGCTCATGACTTCGATGTTGTTCTGGTAGGAACGCGAGGCCGAGATCATGTTGACCATCTCTTCCACCGGGTTCACGTTGGAATAGGTCACATAGCCGTCGGCATCGGCCTGCGGATGCTTGGGGTCGTGCACGCGACGACCGGGGGTCTGGTCTTCGCTGATATTGGTCACGCGCACGCCGGCGGCGCCGCTGTCGTTGCCCGCGCCCATCAGCTGGGTCTGGAAGACGACCTGGCGCGCCTTGTAGGCCTGGCCATCCGGGCCGGCCACGGTGTCGGCATTGGCCAGGTTGCTGGCGACGACGTTGAGGCGCTGGCTCTGCGCGCTGACCGCGCTGCCGGCGACGTGAAAGATCTGGAACATGGACATGATTCAGTCCTCCATCAGCTCTGGTTGTGCGACTTCATCGCGTCCAGCGTCGTGCGCACGGACGAGTTGATGAAACGCAGCGTCGCTTCGTACTTCACCGAGTTGTCGGCGAAGCTGGCGCGCTCGCGGTCCATGTCGACGCCGTTGCTGTCCAGGCTGGTCTGGGACTGCAGCGCGTAATCCTTGCCGCTCTCGCCGCGTGCACCGGCCAGCGGGGCGATATGGCCGCGCTGCGTCGCCTGCAGGGCGCCGTTGGTGGCGACTTCGCCGGTCGCTTCACGCAGCGCCTTGGCGAAATCCATGTCGCGGGCCTGGTAGCCCGGCGTGTCGGCGTTGGCGATGTTGCTGGCGAGCTGGCGCTGACGCTCCGCCCGGAGCTGGAGCGCCTGGGTCTGGAAGTTCAGCGTGTCTGTAAGTCGGTTCAACATCTGGGGCCTCTTTCGAGGTGCAGGGCCGGGATGGCTCTTGCGCAAATTGTCTGAAGCAGGCCAGAAAACATGAGCGGGATTAACGGGGCCAAAGCCGCTCAATTCCGACCTAGGGGCGGCCACTCCCATCTCTAGAGTGGCGGCCATGCTCCGTGCCACCCTGCTCCTCGTCTGCCTGCTCGCTGCCCTGCCTGGGCGGGCGCAGACCGTGCTCGATCCGGCGCTGCTGGAGCGCGTGCGCGTGCTGGCCGAAACGGCCGCGCGTGCCGCCGCCCCCCCCAATACCCGCGTCGCCGTCGAGATCGGCGCCCTGGATGCCCGCCTGCGCCTGGCCCCCTGCCAGCAGGTCCAGCCCTATCTGCCAGCCGGCATGGCCGTCTGGGGCAAGAGCCGCATCGGCCTGCGCTGCACGGACGGCGCCGCGCGCTGGAATGTGACGCTGCCGGTGCGGGTCGCCGTCTTCGGCCGCGCCGTGGTCGCCAACGGCCCCTTGCCGGCGGGCGTGAATTTGTCTCAAGAACAACTGGCCCTGGCCGATATTGACATCGCAGCCGAACCTGGCGCTGTCTTCACCGATCCGGCCTTGCTGATCGGGCGTACGCTGGCGCGCCCGCTCGGCGCCGCCGAGGCGGTGCGCGCGCCGGCGCTGAAGTCGCGCCAGTGGTTTGCCGCCGGAGAGACCGTCCAGGTCCGCGTGGCGGGTGAGGGATTTGCCGTCGCCTCCGAGGCCCAGGCCCTGTCGGCCGGCATCGAGGGCCAGGAGGTCAGGGTGAGGTTTGAAAGTGGCCGCGTTGCCAGCGGCCGGGCCGTCGCCGAACGCCGCGTGGATGTGTTGCTGTGAGCAAACTGCCACGAATCGCAACAACTGGCCGGAAAAACCGGCCAGTTCCCGCTCAAGTTCCTAGGCCAGGGGCCGATACAGGGGGAAACTCCCCTGCAATGCCCTCTGCGGGGCCCGCCCCGCACCCTGGAGAAGCTCATGAAGATCGGTAACAGCCCAGAAGGCAGCGTCAGCCCGCCCAAGGCCGAACGGCCTGCCCCGCGCAAGGCCGAGACCGCCTCCGCGACCGACGTCGTCCGTCAGACCGCCCAGGCCGCCACCTCGGCGCCCAGCGCCCAGGTCGACATTTCCAGCACCGCCAAGCTCGCCGCCAGTGGTGGCGCCGACGATGGCAGCTTCGACGCCGCCAAGGTCGCCCGCATCTCCCAGGCCATCAGTGAGGGTAAGTTCACGGTCAATGCAGACGCGATCGCGGACAAGCTGGTCTCGAATGCGCAAGAATTGCTGGACAGCCGCGTCAACAAGCATTGAACAAGCACTGAACCCATGACCGCCATCGCTCCGTCCACTCTCGGCACCGAACTCGAACAGCCTCTGTTGGCTGTCGAGGCCGCGTTGAACCAGCTCGGCGACGCGCTGGCCCGCCGTGACGCCGCGGCCATCGAACAGCATGCGGCCGAGTTGCACCAGCATCTGGCCCGCGCCGTGCAGAGCTTCAGCGAAGCCGCCCGCACCGGCAGCGTGCCCAGTGCCCTGCGCAACCGCCTCGTGCGTGCCGGTGGCCTGCTGGCCGCCCAGCGCGAAGCCCTGGCCCGCGGCAACGCCTCGCTGGACCGTGCGTTGGACGTGCTGATCCCGAGCGAGCCCACCGGCCTCTACGGTGCCGGCGGCAAGGCAGAGCGCCGCAGCGTTGGCGGTGGCAGCTACCAGGCCTGAGCGACTTCGAATGAAAGAAGCCACCTTGCGAGGTGGCTTTTTTGTGCCCGATCGGTCGGGAAGGCCAAAAGAAAAGCGGCCCCCCAGGGCCGCTTGTCATTGCGCAAGGCGCTGTTTACTTGGCAGCCAGGGCGGTGGCGCGGCGTGCGACCGGGGCCGGGAAGTCGCCCAGTTCGCGAGCGGCATTTTCGCCATGGTCGGCGGCCAGGGCAGCGGTCTGCTCGGTTTGCAGTTCCGTCGCCTTGACCATCAGGATGGCCTGGCGGGGCAGCTTGGTCGTCGCGACGGCGGCGCTCTTGGCGGCGGCCGGTGCCGTCACTTCGATGCCCTTCTCGCCTTGGAGGGCGGCCAGTTCACCGTTGTTGCGGGCGGCCACGAGGTCGGCGATGACGGCTTCGCGGGTGGTCTGGGCGGAGGCAGCACCGGCGGCGATCAGCAGGGCGGTGGCGAAAACGGTAGACAGCTTGCTCATGATGATTTCCTTCAAGTTCCGTGGCGGGTTGTTCCGCCTGGTTTGCTTGGGCATCGCGACCGCGGTGTCCATGGGTTGAACTGTAGGCAGCTCGCCTCAGTAGAAACACCAGTAACCGAGCAATGCGTCGTTCCCAAAAGGAAAACAATCATCGGCGGCTGTTTGCCGTCATGCCGAAAAAAGAGGGAATTGCCGAGGCCCGGCGGAACTCAGCGGGTTGCCGCCTGGCGCACCTTGTCCAGATAGGTGTGGCCGTCCGGCGGCAGGCCGCTGCGTTGCGAGGCCCAGATCATTTCGCCCAGCGCCTCCATGGCCACGTGGTGGGCGTCATGGCGGGAATTGCGCTTGGCCGCCAGCAGGTCGATGGCCTGGCGGATGCCGGAGGGCTGGTCGATGGCGTGCTGCTCGGTGATGGTCAGGTGCATGGACAGGTGCAGGAAGGGGTTGGTGCGGCCTTCCTCGACCGTGTAGACCTTGTCCAGCGCGGCGGCCTCGTCGGCGAGTTCCTCGTGGTACTCGGGGTGCTCGGCGATCCAGTCGGCCGCGATGGCCTCCATGGGGATCAACGGCGCGCCGTCGCGCCATTTGCGATACGTGGCGCAGAAGAAGCGGCGGACTTCGAGCTGGGAGGGAGCGAACATGGCGCGATTGTCGCCGCCGGCCTCAATCCAGTCGGCCTGCCAGGGCTTGCAGCGCGGCCAGCGCGCCCATCGCGATACCGATGCCCAGCGACGCGGCGACGGCCGGCTCGCGCGGGTTCAGGCGCAGGATCTGGCCGCCATGATGGACGGCCACGTGCTGGCTGAAATGGCGCACCGAGGGCACCGCCGTGCCGGCGCCGATCTCGATGACGACCGGGCGTTCGGCCTGCGCCAGCCAGCGGGCCAGGCGAGCTTCCTGCGCGTCGTAGCGGTCGGCGATCCATCCCCAGTCGCCGAACATCAGCAGGTTGGGCCGCAGCAGCCCGCCACAGCCGGGGCAGGCCGGCAATTCGCCCAGCCAGCGGCACTCGGCCTCGTCGATCTGTGGCTCGAGACCCTCGGCCGGCAGCGGCGCCTGGCCGCAGCCGCGCAGGCATTGCAGCCAATGCAGCGAACCGTGGCATTCGTGGAGAGGGGCAGCGTCGAAACCGGCGCGCTGGAACTGACCGTCGACATTGCTCGTGAACACCGCCAGGCCCTGCGGCAGGCGTTCACCCCAGCGCTGCAGCAGGCCGAAGCCGGCATGCGGCACGGTGCGCCGGTACAGCGCCAGGCGGTGGCCGTAGAAGCCCCAGGCTAGCCGCGGGTCGGTCTCGAAGGTGCGAGGCGACGCGACCGTGGTGAAGTCCAGCCCCGCGCGGCCCAGGGCCGGGTAGGCGCGCCAGAAACCCTCGCGGCCGCGGAAGTCCGGCAGGCCGGAGTCGACACCCATGCCGGCGTCGGCGGCGATGACCAGGGCGTCGGCCTGGGTGATCAGCTCGGCGGCCTGGTCCAGCGCCTCCTTCATGAGGATGCGTCGGCGTCCTGCCTGTCCCAGCCGCCGCGCTGGGCCTTGCGGTGGGCGTCCTCGGCCTCGCGTTCGGCGGCGATCAACTGCTCGAACTGCTGGCGGCCCAGTCGGGCGGCGGCGATCAGCGCGCCCTCGTCGCCCTGCAGCGGCACCATGGTGTTGAGCACGTCGATGTTGTGGCGCCTGAAGCGCATGGCCTGGCGGCGTGCGGCGTGCGGCTCCATGCCGGTCAGCTCCAGCACGCTGCGCGCGCTCATCAGCGCGGCGTCGAAGGTCTCGCGCTCGATGTGGCGCACGCCGGCTTCGTGCAGCTGGTAGTAGTGCTGCACATTGCGCGCCCGGGCGACGACGGTGAGTTGCGGGAAGTGTTCGCGCGCCAGCTCGGCGATCTCGACGCTCTGCGCGATGTCGTCGATGGCGATGACGAGGATGCGCCCCGTCGCTGCCCCGGCCGTCTTGAGCATGTCCAGGCGCGTCGCGTCGCCGTAGTAGACCGTCCAGTCGAAGCGGCGCAGGCTCTCGATGGCCTCGGAGTCATGGTCCAGCACGGTGGCTTCCAACCCATTGGCGCGCAGCATGCGGGCGACGACCTGGCCATAGCGGCCGCTGCCGGCAATGATGATGGGCGAGGGCGGCGGCGGCGTGGCCTCGGCGCGCTTCTTGAGGCCGCGGCGGGCGAGCTTCTGCGACATCAGCCGGTCGCCGCCGGTCAGCAGCAGTGGCGTCAGCGCGAGGGACAGTGCGACGGCCGCGACCAAGGCCGAGTTCTGCACCGCGCTGATCATGCCCTCGCTCTGCGCGAGCTGGAAGACGACGAAGCCGAACTCGCCGCCCTGGGCCAGCAGGATGACGAAGGCCGGCCGCTCCACCAGCGGGATCTTCATCGCCTTGGACATCGCAACGAGGACRAAGATCTTGCAGCCCAGCAGGGCCAGCACGAGCAGGGCCACGAAACCCGGCTGGGCCGCCACGGCCTTCAAGTCCAGCCCCATGCCGACTGCGATGAAGAACAGTCCAAGCAGCAAGCCCTTGAAGGGCTCCAGGTCGGTCTCCAGCTCGCGGCGGTATTCGCTTTCGGCCAGCAGCACGCCGGCGAGGAAGGCGCCCAGGGCCATGGACAGGCCGACCAGTTGCATCAGGGCCGCCGTGCCCAGCACCAGCAGCAGGGCCGCGGCGGTAAAGATCTCGGGCGTCTTGCTGTGGGCAATCCAGCGCAGGGCGGGCCGCAGCAGCAGGCGGCCGCCGAAGATGATGACGACGATGGCGCCCACGGCCTTGGCGCCGGCCAGCCAGGTGCGGCCATCGCCGTCGTCCGACGTTCCGCTTAGGGCCAGCACCGGCACCAGGGCCAGCACGGGGATGGCGGCGATGTCCTGCAGCAGCGCCACCGAAAGGATGCTTTCTCCCGCCGTCGTGCGGCCGAGATTGCGCTCGGCCAGCACCGCGAGTGCGACGGCGGTGGATGACATCGCCAGGCCCAGGCTGACGACGACGGCGAGTCGCCAGGGGTAGCCGAGAGCGAGGCCGACAAAGGTCAGCGCCGCCGCACAGCCCAGCAACTGCACACTGCCCCAGCCGAAGATCGGCCGGCGCATGGCCCACAAGCGCTTGGGCTCCAGCTCCAGGCCGACGAGGAAGAGCATCAGCACGACGCCGAGTTCGGCGACTTCCGGGATGGCCGTGGATTCAGGGATGAGGCCGAGCACCGCCGGGCCGATCAGCAGGCCTGCGACCAGGTAGCCGAGGATGGAGCCCAGCCTGAGATAGCGGGCCAGCGGCACTGCCAGCACCGCGGCGGCGAGGAAGACGAGGGGCAGTTGCAGCCAGGCGCCGTGGGTCATTCGGCACCCCCGATCGTCGAGAACAGCGGCGGCCTTTCGTCCAGCGCCACGGCCTCCTCGTCGCCGACCTCCGGCGCCGCGAGGTCATGGCACCACTCGGGGTAGTGCGCCAGCCGCTTCACGAACAACTCGGCATGCGCGGTGATCTCGGCGTCTGTCGCGCGGTGGGCGGCGTGCAGGATCTGCGGCGGCAGATAGTGCATGCCGCAGGTCTTGGCCGACTGCTGGTAGGGCAGCAGGAACTCTTCGATGGGGTGATGGTTGTGGCCACCGGGCGCATAGGCCTCGGCACCGCCGCCGGTGGAGGCCACCAGCCAGAAATCCTTGCCATGCAGGGCCGTGCCGCCCGGGCCATAGGCCCAGCCCAGGCGTGGCACTTCGTCCAGCCAGAGCTTTTGCAGGGCGGGCATGCTGTACCAGTAGATGGGATGCAGCATGACGACCAGACGCGCCGCTTCGAGGGCGCGCTGCTCGGCGTCGATGTGGATGTGGAAGTCGGGGTAGAGGCGATAGAGGTCGCGCAACTCGACCCGGTCGGCCGCGGGCGAAGCGCGCAGTGCGTCGAGCACGGTGCGGGTCGCGTGGGAGCGGGCGAGGTCGGGATGGGCGGCGAGGACGAGGATGTCGCGGGCGTTGGCGTCGGGCATGGCCCGCGAGGTTAACTTGCTCCTAGAACTTGAAGCTCAGTCCCACTTCCGCCTTCTGCTGCGTGAAGCGGTCGCCGTCGCTGCGGCGCGAGCCGTAGCGGTTGTATTCAACGGTGGCTGACAACTGCGGTGAGAGCTTCCACTCCAGGCCGCTGCCGAACATGGGCCGCACGAAGGACTCGCGATCGGTGTGGCCCAGCGAGTCGCTGGCCTTCAGCCGGTTCAAGGCCAGGCCGACCTTGCCGAAGAGCGCGAAGGAATCGCCGAGCGAGGTGGTGGCTCTTGCGGCCAGGTAGGTGACGCTGGTGGACATCTTCAGCTGGTAGGGAGAACCTGGCGTGGGGTCGGTGGCGTGGTAGCGGCCGAAGGCGCCGTAGCCCAGCTCGGCCGCCCAGGTGGGCGTGAACTGCAGCCCGGCGTACAGCTTCATCGCATGCGGTTTGTTGTCGTTGGCCACGTCATGGCCGTTGATGTTGAAGTTCGCCTCGCCGGGGGTGGTGAGGTTGAAGCCGACGTAGGGGTCGGCGGCATGCGCGCAGCAAGTGGCCAGCGCGGCAACGGTGAGGAACAGCACAGCTTTCAAACAAGGCTCCGGGTCGTTGAGGGAGTGACCGGCCATTGTTGAAAGCCGCGCCTTAAGGAACGCCCAAGACGGAGGCTGGCAGCTGCAGCGCGAAGCGCGCGCCGCAGCCGCCGGGCCGTGCGAGGCCGTCGCCCAGCATGACCTGGCCGCCCAGCCGCTCGGCCGCCCGCGCCACGATGGCCAGGCCCAGCCCGCTGCCCTGCACGTCATGGCCGGCGCCGCGCCAGAAGCGCTCGAAGGCCAGTGCGCGGTCGTCGGGCGCAATGCCCGGGCCATCGTCGGCCACGGCCAGCCGCGGGCCATCGGGGGTGATGTCGAGGCTCACCTCGACGCGGCCGCCGCGGCCCACATAGCGCAGCGCGTTGTCGAGCAGGTTCTGCAGTGCCGACTGCAGCGCCACGGTGTCCAGCCGCACCGGCAGGTGGTCCGGCGCGTCCAGCGCCAGCGCGATGCCTCGCTCGCGCGCGGCGCCCGCCTGTTCGGCCAGCCGCTGCGCGCAGAAGTGCGCCAGGTCGAGGGCGGCCGGCGTGGTGGGCTGATCGTTGTCGAGGCTGGCCAGGTCCAGCAACTGGCGCGACAGGTGGGCACTGCGCGCGATGGCGCGTTGCAGTTCGGCGGCGGCGGTCGCGCGCGCCTCGGCGTCGCCCGCACGTACGAGGGCGTGAGTCTGCGTAGCGACGACAGCCAGCGGTGTGCGCAGCTCGTGCGCGGCCTCGTGCACGAAGGCGCGTTCGCGGGCGCGGCGTTGGCGCAGGCGCTGCAGCAGCGCGTCGAAGGCCTGGCCCAGCGGGCGCAGTTCGCGGTAGCGCAGGTCCACGTCCAGCGGTGCCAGGTCCTGCCGCAAGTCCAGGCCGTGCAAGCGGCGCGCAAAGCGGCGCAGCGGCGCCAGGCCCGTGTAGACGGCGATCCACAGCGGCAGCAGCATCAGCGGGAAGCCCACCAGCAGCTGCATGCCCAGCGCCCCACTGGCAAAGCCGAGCAGCTGTGTACGCGACAAGGCCGGCTCGGCCAGCCGCAGCGACCAGCGCGGCCCGTCCTGCCGGTAGGTCCAGTGCATGCGGCCGGCGATGGTCTGCTCACCGACGCCTGGCTTGGCGATGGCGTCGCCGGCTGCCGACGCGTAGACCTGCCGGCCTTCGCGGTCCAGCAACTGCACGAGCAGCGGGCCGGTCGTCATGCTCAACCCCGCGCGCAACCCGTTGATGTAGCGCGTGTGGCCATTGAGCACGCGGGCTGCCAGCACGGCATCGTCGATCTCCTCCAACCCCGCGGCCAGCTGCCGGCCCAACTGGCGCACGCCGGGGTCGGTGGCCAGCTGGTGCTGGATGTCGAGCTGGTCGTCCAACAGCAGCAGCACCGAGCACAGTGTGAAGGCGAGCAGCAGCGCGAGGATGAGCCGGCGCGTCAGCGTGGGTTGCAGCCACTGCAGCTTCATGCGCATTCCAGCCAGTAACCCACGCCGCGCAACGTGCCGATGCGGGTCGCACCCACCTTGCGGCGCAGGTTGGCCAGGTGCACCTCCAGCGTGCCGAACTCCATCGGCTCGCCCAGCGGCGCCAGGCGCTGCGCGAGCTGGTGCTTGGCGACAACGCCACCACGCTCGCGAGCGAGTTCCAGCAGCAGCTGGAATTCACGTGGTGACAGCGCCAGCTCCACACCCTCCAGCAACACCCGCTGGCGGCGCGGTTCGATCGTCAGGCCGCCCAGCGTCCATTGGTCGCTCGCCTGCTGGGCGCAGCGCCTCAGCACCGAGCGCAGCCGCGCGATCAGCTCCGGCATCTCGAAGGGCTTGATCACGTAGTCGTCGGCGCCGCCATCGAAGCCGGCGAGGCGGTCTTCCAGTGCGGCGCGCGCGGTGATGACGAGGACCGGCACCGTGCTGCCCTGGCGGCGCCAGCGCGTCAGCAACTGGCGGCCGTCGCCGTCGGGCAGGGTCTGGTCCAGCAGCACGGCATCCTGCGCGGCGGGGGCGAGTTGCAGGGGCGCATCGGCACAGCGACGCAGCCAGAGACTGCTGTGCCCTTCGGCGTGCAGGGCGGTTTGCAGCGCGGCGCCCAGGTCGAGGTCGTCCTCGATCAACAGAATGTGCATGGGAAATGGATGGCGATGTCGCCTGGGCTACGGTCGGGCGGGGCGCGCGAGGGTAACGTGGCAGCACGACCGCTCCACTCTGGCCACCCCGAATGCGCATCTTCGAGACCCTTGCCGATCTTCAAGCCTTGATCGGCCAGCCCCTGGGCCACAGCGACTGGATCGGCGTCGACCAGGCCCGCGTGAATGCCTTCGCCGAGGCTACCGAGGACCGGCAATGGATCCACGTCGACCCCGAACGCGCCAAGGCGGGGCCGTTTGGCGGGCCGATTGCGCATGGCTTCCTGACGCTGTCGTTGATCCCCTATTTCTTCGAGACCGGCTTTGCGGTGCGCGAGAGCCGCATGGTGCTGAACTACGGCCTCAACAAGGTGCGCTTCACGGCGCCGGTGCCGGTGGGCAGCCGGCTGCGCGCGGGTTTCAAGCTGCTGGCCATGGACGATGTCGCCGGTGGCGCGGTGCAATTGACGGTGGAAGTGGCTGTTGAAGCCGAGGGTATGTCCAGGCCGGTGTGTGTCGCGGAGAGCCTGGCGCGGCATTACCGCTAGCATCGCGGGCTTTCAACGCCCGCTCCACCATGGCCTCCAGCCTGCTTGTTCTTCTCGACGACATCGCCACCCTCCTCGACGACGTGGCGACCATGACCAAGGTCGCCGCCACGAAGACCGCCGGCGTGCTGGGCGACGACCTGGCGCTCAATGCCCAGCAGGTCACCGGCGTCAATGCCGATCGCGAACTGCCGGTGGTGTGGGCCGTGGCCAAGGGCTCGCTGCTGAACAAGGCCATCCTGGTGCCCGCGGCCTTGGCCATCTCGGCCTTTGCCCCGTGGGCCATCACGCCCTTGTTGATGGTGGGCGGCGCCTATCTGTGCTTCGAGGGCTTCGAGAAGCTGGCGCATAAATTCCTGCACAGCGCCGAGGAAGACAAGGCGCATCACGACGAGCTGGTCAAGGCCATTGCCGACCCCAAGGTCGACATGGCCGCCTACGAGCGCGACAAGGTCAAGGGCGCCATCCGCACCGATTTCATCCTGTCCGCCGAAATCATCGTCATCGCCCTGGGTACGGTGGCCAGCGCGCCGCTGCAGACCCAGTTGGCCGTGCTGGTGGCGGTGTCCTTCGCGATGACGGTGGGCGTCTAYGGTGTTGTGGCCGGCATCGTCAAGATGGACGACGCCGGGCTGTGGCTGTCGCGCAAGGCCGGCGCTGCGGCGCAGGCCGTGGGCCGTTTCCTGCTGGCCGCAGCGCCGCAGTTGATGAAGCTGCTGACGGTGCTGGGCACGGCGGCGATGTTCCTGGTCGGCGGCGGCATCCTGGCGCACGGCATCGCGCCGCTGCACCATGCCATCGCGCATCTGGCCGAGGGCCGGGCTTGGGTTGTGTCGGCCGTGCTGGAGAACGGCGCGAACGGGCTGGTGGGCGTGGTGGCCGGGGCGCTGGTGCTGGCCGGCGTGACGGCGGTGCAGAAGCTGCGCGGGCGTTAAGCCGGGTCGGGCGACAGGCTCGCAGATCTCGTCCGGGATTCGCGGCGTTCGAGCTGCGCCATCAGGTCTTCGGTACGCAACCGGCGGCCCAGCTTGTGGCCATGGGTGCGCAGCGCCGAGCGCACCTCGTCCAGTTCGCCTTGCGTGGGTCGCAGCGGATGCAGTGCGCGCGCCAGCTGCGGCAGTATGGCTTTGCGCATGAAGCGCTGGCCGGACTGAATGCCTTGCCACACGACGAGAGCAAGGCCGATGAGCCCGAACACCAGGAACAGCGTGCCTTCCTCTTCCGGCATGAGGCCGTGAAGCGATGCCGGCCCCACGACCAACAGCACCAATGCCGCGACGATGGCCAGCAACATTTCCTTGTCGAGGTGGGTCGTGGAGAAGTGTTCCTCGACCTTGCCCGACAGCACCATGAAGGGCTCCCGGATGAGCGCGCCGCGTTCATCGGCGGATAGCGATTGCAGGTCGCCCGCAATGCGCGCCTCCAGCGCGAAACGCTCGCTCCGCGCGTCGTCGATGCCCGGATAGGTCTGCGCGACCAGCTCCGCCAGCGGCGTGCGTGCCTTGCCCACGCCAGCGTAGGTGGCGGGCTCGGCCCGCAGCGTCGTGCCGCACTCGGTGCAGGCGCGCTCGTGTCCCACCAGCTCGCCCTCGCCGGAGCTGATGTAGTAGACGTGGCCCGCCGAGCCCACGCGCACTAGTGTGAAGGCCGTCGTCTTGCGGCAGATGGGACAGAAATCGGCCACCTGGCCGAGCTTCCTGCGGACAATCTTTCTCCCCCAGACGATGAACATCTTGCTTGCTCCCTGGCCGCGGCCTGATCTTTGGGGCGGCATGTTGCCAGCAGTGGCGCCGACCGAAGCTCAACGCAAACCCGCGGCAGGGGCTAGCTGGCGCTGTAGGCCAGCCTGACGTAGATCGGCGCAAACGCCTCGGCCTGCGTGATCTCGAGCAGGCGTTCCTTGGCCAGCTCCAGCATCGCGATGAAGGTGACGACGAGGACGGCGTGGCCGCGGGTCACGTCGAACAGGGCCTCGAACTCGACGAAGCGCTGGCCCTGCAGCCGGCGCAGCACGATGCTCATGTGCTCGCGCACCGACAGCTGCTCGCGGCTGATCTTGTGGTGCTGGTTGAGCTTGGCGCGCCGGAGGATGTCGAGCCAGGCTTCGCGCAGGTCGTCGGTATTGACGTCGGGGAAGTTGGGCGTCAGCGACTGCTCGATGTGCACCTGGGCACGCAGGAAGTCGCGGCCCAACTGCGGCAGGCGGTCCAGCCGCGCGGCGGCCAGCTTCATCTGCTCGTACTCCAGCAGGCGCCGCACCAGCTCGGCACGCGGGTCCTCGACTTCCTTGCCGTCTTCGCTGCGCTTGGGCGGCAGCAGCATGCGTGACTTGATCTCGATCAGCATCGCGGCCATCAGCAGGTATTCGCTGGCCAGCTCGAGGTTGTGCTTGCGCAGCTGCTCGACATAGCTGAGGTACTGGCGCGTCACGTCGGCCAGCGGGATGTCGAGGATGTTGAAGTTCTGCTTGCGGATCAGATACAGCAGCAGGTCCAACGGCCCCTGGAAGGCCTCCAGGAAGACCTCCAGCGCATCCGGCGGGATGTAGAGGTCCAGCGGCATCTGGAACAGCGGCTCGCCATACAGGCGCGCCACCGCCACCGCGTCGACCACCTCGGGCATATCCGGGGCGGCGGACTCGGCGTGGCTGGATTCCTCAGCCATGACGGTCAAGGTTTACTTGCCGGAGGTCTGGTAGACGTAGGGCTGCTGGGGCACGCGGGCGTCGTCGAAGTCGGCCTGCGCGCTGCGATCCTGCGCCTTGTCCCACAGCAGGGCACGGCCGGCGCGCTGTTCGGCCTCCAGCGTCGGGCGCTGGGCCTTCAGCTGCTCGATGAAGGAGGTGACTTCGGACTTGTAGGGCTTCCAGAACAGGGGCATGGCGGTCTCTTGGGCTAAGGGACTGATTTTAGATCGGCGATGCCGGGCACGATGGCGGCGTCGCCCAACTCGGCCGCCAGCCCGGAGCGGCGCAGCAGATCCAGGGGCTGGGTGTTGACGTGGGCGAGCACCAGGGCCACGCCGCCCTTTGCCAGGGTGCGGTGCAGCTCGCGCAGGGCTTCCATGCCCGAGGTGTCCATGACGACGAGGCGGTGCATCTCGAACACGACGGCTCGCGTGCCCATGGGTAATTGCTCGGGAAGCGACTCGATCTTGCCGACCGCGCCGAAGAAGAGGGCGCCGTAGAGCTCATAGGCGACCACGCCCTCAGGCAGGGGGCCGGCGTCGAAGCGGCTGATCGTGAACAGCTGGCCCATGCGCCAGACGAAGAAGACGCAGGACGCGATCAGGCCTACTTCCACGGCGACGGTCAGGTCGGTTACGACGGTCAGCGTGAAGGTGCCCAGCAGCAGCGTGCGATAGCTGAGCTTGAAGCGGCGCAGCCGGGCGAACTCGTGCCAGTCGCCCATGTTCCAGGCCACCACGAGCAGGATGCCGGACAGGGCGGCCAGTGGCACGTGCATGGCCAGGGGCGCGGCCACGAGCAGGATGAGCAGCAGGCTCAGCGCATGCACGATGCCAGCAACGGGGCTGCTGGCGCCGGCGCGGATGTTGGTGACCGTGCGGGCGATGGTGCCGGTGGCCGGCATGCCGCCGAACAGCGGCGCCACCAGGTTGGCGATGCCCTGGGCCATCAGCTCCTGGTTGGGGTCGTGGCGGGGCAGGTCGGGCGTCAGCTTGTCGGCCACGCGGGCGCAAAGCAGCGATTCGATGGCGCCCAGCAGCGCCAAGGTCAGGGTCGGGATGACGAGCTGGCGCAGACCGTCCCAGCTGACGTCGGGCCAGGCCAGCGCGGGCAGGTTCCGGGGGATGCCGCCGAAGCGGCTGCCGATGGTTTCCAGCGGCAGGTTCAAGAGCGCGGTGGCCAGCGTGGCGCCCACGAGCGCGATGACGGTGCTGGGCAGCAGCGCCAACCAGCGCCGTACGCCGCTCAGGGCCTGCTGCCCGATGTTCTTGGGCCAGAGCAGCACCACGGCCACGGCCGCGCCAGTCGTCGCAACGGCCCAGGGATTGAAGCCTGCCGCGTGCGCGCCCAGCACGCCGATCTGGCCGAAGAAGTCGGCCGGCATGGGCACTCGTGACAGGCCCAGCGCGTCCTTCAACTGAGCCAGTGCGATCAGCACGGCGATGCCGTTGGTGAAGCCGGTGACGATGGCCACCGGGATGTAGCGCACCAGCACGCCCAGCTTGAGAGCGCCCATGGCGAACAGCAGCACACCGGCACCCATGGTGGCGAGCAGCAGATTGGCCAGGCCGTGGCGCTGCAGGATGCCGTAGACGACGACGATGAAGGCGCCGGCCGGGCCGCCGATCTGCACGCTGGAGCCGCCCAGCAGCGAGATCAGCAGGCCGGCGATGATGGCCGTGGCCAGGCCTTGCTCGGGTCGCAGGCCGGAGGCGATGGCGAAGGCCAGGGCCAAGGGAAGGGCGACGATGCCGACGGTCAGGCCGGCGCCGAGGTCAGCGAGGAAGCGCTCCCGCGTGTAGCCCGACCGCAGCGCAAGCGCGCGGGGCCGGAAGGGGTGGAGCTTGGGTAGTGGCATGGAACCTCCGAGGTGGCGACGACGCGGTGGGCGAGGTCGCGGCTGGAGGTCCGCAGTGGTAGCGCTCGGCGATGAAACGCCGGCGCCGAGAAGGGCCGAGCAGCGAACGGGGCGTTGCCCGGCGCATGGTGCTCAGCGCACCCGCATGCCAGGCTGGGCGCCGCTGTGGGGCTCCAGCACGAAGATGCCCGGCTGGGCCTTCTCGTCGGCGTGGCTGGCGGCCAGCACCATGCCCTCGCTGACGCCGAACTTCATCTTGCGCGGCGCGAGGTTGGCGACCAGCACGGTCAGCTTGCCTTCCAGGTCTTCCGGCTTGTAGGCACTGCGGATGCCGCTGAAGACATTGCGCAGGCGGCCTTCGCCGGCGTCCAGTGTCAGGCGCAGCAGCTTGTCCGAGCCTTCGACGAGTTCGGCCTTGACGATCTTGGCGATGCGCAGGTCGACCTTGGCGAAGTCGTCGATCTTGATCTCGGCCGCGATGTCCTCGCCGCCGGGCACGACCTTGGGCGCCGGCGGCGCCTCGAACAGCTGCTCGACCTTGGCGAGGTCGACACGCTGCATCAGGTGCTGGTAGACGCCGATCTGGTGGGCGCCCAGGGCGCGGGCGCTGTCGCTCCACTGCAGCGGCGCGATCTTCAGGAAGGACTCGACCTGGGCGCTCAGTGCCGGCAGCACGGGCTTGAGATAGAGGGTCAGCAGGCGGAAGGCCTCGATGCAGACGCTGCAGACGTCGTGCAGGGCCGTGTCCATGCCTTCCTGCTTGGCCAGCTCCCAGGGCTTGTGCTGGTCGACAAACTCGTTGACCTTGTCGGCCAGCAGCATGATCTCGCGGATGGCCTTGCCGAACTCACGCGCTTCGTAGAGCTCGGCGATGGCGCCGCTCTGGGCGCGCAGCGCGTCCAGCAGCATGCGGCCTTCCACGCCGAGGTCGCCGCTCAAGTGGCCGTCGAAGCGCTTGGTCAGGAAGCCCGCCGCGCGCGACGCGATGTTGATGAACTTGCCGACCAGGTCGCTGTTGACGCGGGCCGCGAAGTCCTCGGGGTTGAAGTCGATGTCCTCGACCTTGGCATTGAGCTTGGCGGCGATGTAGTAGCGCAGCCATTCGGCGTTCAGGCCGAGGGCGAGGTACTTCAGCGGGTCCAGGCCGGTGCCGCGGCTCTTGCTCATCTTCTCGCCGCCGTTGACGGTCATGAAGCCATGCACGAAGACGTGGTTGGGCGTCTTGCGACCGCTGAAGTGCAGCATGGCCGGCCAGAACAGCGTGTGGAAATACGTGATGTCCTTGCCGATGAAGTGGATCTGCTCCACCGACGGGTCGGCCATGAAGGCGTCGTAGTCCCTGCCAGTCTTGCCGAAGTAGTTCTTCAGCGAGGCGAGGTAGCCGATGGGGGCGTCCAGCCAGACGTAGAAATACTTGCCCGGCGCGTCGGGAATCTCGATGCCGAAGTAGGGCGCGTCGCGGCTGATGTCCCAGTCGCTGAGCTTGTTGTTGCCGTCCTCGTCGGTCTCGAACCACTCACGGATCTTGTTCAGCACCTCGGGTTGCAGGCGCCCGGCCTCCTGCGTCCACTGGGTCAGGAAGTCGACACAGCGCGGGTCGCTCAGCTTGAAGAAGTAGTGCTCGCTGGTCTTGAGCAGCGGCGTCGCGCCGGACAGCACCGAGTAGGGGTTCTTCAGCTCCGTCGGCGCATAGACGGCGCCGCAGACCTCGCAGGAGTCGCCGTACTGGTCCTTCGCGCCGCATTTGGGGCACTCGCCCTTGATGAAGCGGTCCGGCAGGAACATGGACTTGGCCGGGTCGAAGAACTGCTCGATGGTCTTGGTCGAGATCAGCTCGTTGTGGCGCAGCGCGAGGTAGACGGCCTTGGACAGCTCGTGGTTCTCGGGCCCGTCCGTCGAATGCCAGTTGTCGAAGCTGATGTGGAAGCCGTCGAGGTATTGCTTGCGGCCGGCCGCGATCCCGGCGACGAAGTCCTGCGGCGTCTTCCCGGCCTTCTCGGCCGAAATCATGATCGGCGCGCCGTGGGCGTCGTCCGCGCAGACGAAATGCACTTCGTGGCCCGCCATTCGCTGGAAGCGCACCCAGGTGTCGGCCTGGGTGTACTCCATGATGTGGCCGATGTGGAAACCGGCGTTCGCGTAGGGCAGGGCGGTGGTGACGAAGAGCTGGCGGGGCATGGGCGCTGAGAGCGGGAGGATGCGGACGGAACTGCGGATTCTAGGTTTGCGGGTTGGCGGGGGCGGCCGGGTCGGCGGCGGCCTCACCATCGGCTTGCGGCTCATCCGGGGTGTCGGGCTCATCGGGCTTGCCGCTGAGCTTGCGCTGGCGCTTCTCTTCGGCCTTGCGTTTCTTGGCCAGCTCGCGCTGGCGTTTTTCGTAGCTGTAGTTCGGGGTAGCCAAAATGGACTCTCCTTGAGGTGGCCGGCCCAATGTAGCTTGCGATGGCGCCGGCAGCGCTACCAAGTTGCAGCCGAAAGCTCGGCAGCGCATCAAGGATCGCGCTTAAGTCACTGATTTGTAACGCTTCTGAAAGCTATCCACCGACTCTGTGGAAAACTTTGTGGAGAACCCCTCTCCATCGCAGCCAAGCCCTTATGGAATGCGGGTCCGCTTAGGTTGCTCAATTTCTAGGCAGCTGCGGTTCGTTTATATGAATCAATAACTTAGCGTCATGGCACGGAGAGCCCATGCGGCAGGGGGCAGGAGGGCTGGCGGGGCTTGACGCCTTCCAGGTTTGGGGATAAGTCAAGCCGCCAAGTGCAGATGTCACGGGTTGGAATGACATTTCGATGCGCTTTGTCCCCGCCCGCTGTGGACAAGTCTGTGGGCCGACTGACGACATCGACGCTAAGTGCTTGATCGGCCTGCCCGGCGCTTGCAATGCCCGTTTTTGAGGCGTCGCGGCGATCGCGGTCTGGGGGCAGTCCCCAACAGGCAGGCTGGGGCCGGCAGCTAAACTCGCGCCCTTTTGAACGGGCGGCAGCGGCGCAATGGCGGATTTGACGAGGGAAAGTGGCGGGCGCGGCAAGAGCGCTGCGCGCGCCGGCACTTTCGAATTGAAGTCGCGCCGCTTCAGCCTGTTGGGTCTGGTGCTGCACAGCGCCGACATGGCCGAGCTGGCGGCCGACTGGGCCCAGCGTGCCGGTGCCGGCGGCTTCGAGCATGAGCCGGTCGTCATCGACCTGAGCCAGCTGACGCGCGCACCGGCCRCCGCGACCGCACCCGTTGAAGGCCAGGCACCGCTGGCGCTGGAGGGCCCGGCCCCCGTCGACCTGAAGGCCATCGTCGACCTGCTGCGCAACAGCCAGCTGCAACCCGTCGCCGTGGCGGGTGCAACGGCCGAGGAACTGGCCCTGGCGCACGAGCTGGGCCTGGCCGACGCGGCCGACGAGCCGGTCAGCGAACGCGCTGCCGTGGCGCCCGCCGAGACCGTGCGCGAGGTGGTGCGTGAGATCACCGTCGAGAAATTCATCGAGAAGCCTGCCGCGCCCGCGCCGACGATGGTCATCGACAAGCCGCTGCGCTCCGGCCAGCGCATCTACGCCAAAGGCGGCGACCTGGTCGTGCTGGCGCTCGTGAACCATGGTGCCGAGGTCATCGCCGACGGCAGCGTGCATGTCTATGCGCCACTGCGCGGCAAAGCCATCGCCGGTGCGCGTGGCGACACCTCGGCACGCATCTACGCGCACAGCCTCGAGGCGGAGCTGCTGTCGATTGCCGGCATCTACCGCACGACCGAGAACCCGCTGCCGGCCGATGTGGCGGGCAAGCCGGCCCAGGTCCTGCTGGATGGCGAGAAGCTGCTGATGCTGCCGCTGGCCTTCTGAAACCGATTGAACTGAACGAACAGGAAAGCTCCAGATGACCAAGATCGTCGTCGTCACCTCCGGCAAGGGCGGGGTCGGCAAGACCACCACCAGCGCGAGCTTCGCCACCGGCCTCGCCATGCGCGGCCACAAGACCTGCGTCATCGACTTCGACGTCGGCCTGCGCAACCTCGACCTCATCATGGGTGTCGAGCGTCGCGTCGTTTACGACTTGATCAACGTCGTCAACGAAGAGATCAAGCTGACCCAGGCGCTCATCAAGGACAAGCAGCTCGACAAGCTCTACATCCTGGCCGCCTCGCAGACGCGCGACAAGGATGCGCTCAAGCAGGAAGGCGTCGAGCGCGTGCTGAACGAACTCAAGGCGATGGAGTTCGACTTCATCGTCTGCGACTCGCCGGCCGGTATCGAGACCGGCGCGCTGATGGCCATGCACTACGCCGACGAGGCGCTGGTGGTGACCAACCCCGAGGTCTCCTCGGTGCGCGACAGCGACCGCATCCTGGGCATGCTGAGCAGCAAGACCAAGCGCGCCATCGAAGGCGGCGACCCGGTCAAGGAGCACCTGCTCATCACGCGCTACAACCCGAACCGGGTCGAGGGCGGCCAGATGCTGAGCCTGGACGACATCCACGAGATCCTGCGCACGCCGCTGATCGGCGTCATCCCCGAGAGCGAGAGCGTGCTGCAGGCCTCCAACCAGGGCACGCCGGCCATCCACCTGGCCGAGACCGACGTGGCCGAGGCCTACAAGGACGTCGTCGCGCGCTTCCTGGGTGAGGACAAGCCCATGCGCTTCACCGAAGCCGTGAAGCCGAGCTGGTTCAAGCGCGTCTTCGGCGCCAAGTGATGGGAGCCGCGCAATGGGATTCCTGAACTTTTTCCTCGGCGAGAAGAAGAGCTCGGCCAGCGTCGCCAAGGAGCGGCTGCAGCTCATCCTGGCGCACGAGCGCAACGGCCGCAGCTCCAGCCCCGACTATCTGCCCCAGCTGCAGAGGGAGCTGGTCGCCGTCATCAGCAAATACGTGTCGATCAACCCCGACGACATCAAGGTCCACATGGAGCGCCAGGGCGACCTGGAAGTGCTCGAAGTGAAGATCGAACTCCCGGAAACTCGTTGACCCCTCGCCCAGTCTCGCCGCGCTGAACGCGGGCGAGCCTGGTCGGTCTTGCAGACCGCGCTGCTGCAGTGCCGCAGCTCCTCGGCAGGCACACGACGCCCACTGGGCGTCATGTGTCCGGCCTCGGCCCCCGAGGGGACGGCGATGCACGCGGCATCGAGCCGCGCGCACATCGCCCTGGTGGGCCGGCTTGGGAGCGGCCCGGCGCTCGGCCCGAATACAGGTCGCTAAGCGCGTGTCTGCGCAGCGCGGGCCTGCTCGCGCCGCATGAAGAGATAGAGGCTCTCGACCTTGGCGCGCGCCCACGGCGTCTTGCGCAGGAACTTCAGGCTCGACGCCACGCTGGGGTCGATGCGAAAGCATTTGATCTCGATGCGCTGGCCCAGTTCGGCCCAGCCGAAATGCTCGACCAGCGCGGTCACGATGGCCTCGAGCGTGAGGCCGTGCAGCGGGTCTTTGGAAGGGGTGGCGGGCATCGTTTGCGTGAAGCAAAATCGGTAGTTTCGTTGGTGTTCGGGCCGAGCGCCGGGCCGCCCCAAGCCGGCCCGCCTGGCGATGTTGACCGGGCTTGATGCCCGGTCAATCGCCGTCCCCTCGGGGGACCGACCAGGCCCGCCCGCGTTCAGCGGCGCGAGACTCGGCGAGGGGCTTGTCTATTCGTGGGTGAACTGGTCTGAGTTCTTGCCCTTGTACTGGGCGTAATAGCGCTTGATCTCCGCCATGTCGGCATCGACGTCGCCGGTCGGCCTGAAGATGGGTCCCAGGCCGACGAGCTTGCGCGGGTAGTCCATGTGGGCCATCACGATGGGCAGTTTGGCCGTGACGGCGATCCAGTAGAAGCCGGTCTTCCAGTAGATGGTCTTGCTGCGTGTGCCCTCGGGCGGCACGATGAGCTGCACCGGGCCGTCGGCGGCCTGCAGGGCCTCGGCCGAGGCCGCGACGAGATTGTTGGATTGGCTGCGGTCCACCGGGATGCCGCCCAGCCAGCGCATCAGCCCCCCGAACGGGAATTTGAAGATCGAGGCCTTGCCCATCCAGTAGGGCGTCAGCCGCAGCGCGAAGGCGGTGAAGAGGGTGTAGGGCAGGTCCCAGTTGCTGGTGTGCGGTGCGGCGATGAAGACGCTCTTGCGCGCCTCGGGCAGCAACTCGCCCTGCACGGTCCAGCCGGCGAGCTTGAGCCAGGCCACGGACAAGCCGCGCAGCACGGTGCTGACCCCGGGAGTCGTGAAGATGGTTCGGTGCATGGCCGCGATTGTCCCGCCGCGCCGGCCTGCCTCAATCTGAGGCAGAGCAATAAAACTGCTGTTCTGCCAAGGACTTGGGCTTGCAGCCCGCAGGCTGTTCACGGGGTTGTCCACAGCGGCTGTGGACGGCCGTTGCGGCTCATGCCGCGCTTCCTGCCGTTGGTCGCACGCCCGCTTGCCGGGAGCACGGTCTGCCGCGATGCTGCGCGCCGTCCCCGCCACTCGCGAGCCCCCCATGCGCCACTCATCGATTTCCGTCGCCGTCCTGCTGTCGTTGTTGATCACTGCGGCCCAGGCCGGCCAGCCCGCCACGCCCGCGGCCATGGCCGCGTATGCCGACAAGCTGCTCGACGAGAGCAAGCTCGGCAAGGACGGCCCTGGCGTGACCGTGCTGGTGGCGCGCGGCGACCAGCTGCTCTACAAGGGCGCCCGCGGCATGGCCAGCGTCGAGCTCGGCGTGCCCCTGCAGCCCGACCAGCTGATGCGCATCGGCTCCGTCACCAAGCAGTTCGCCGCTGCGGCCCTGCTCAAGCAGATCGACGAGGGCAAAGCCCGCCTGGACGACCCGCTTTCCAAATTCCTGCCCGACTATCCCAACGGCAGCCAGATCACGCTGCTGCAACTGCTCAACCACACCTCGGGCGTCAAGAGCTACACCGGCATCGCCGGCTATATGGGCAACCCGGTGCGCCGCGACCTCAGCACGGCCGAGCTGATCAAGGAGTTCAAGGACCAGCCGGTGGACTTCGCACCTGGCGAGAAGTGGGCCTACAACAACTCCGGCTATGTGCTGCTCGGCGCCGTCGTCGAGGCCATCTCGGGCAAGAGCTGGCACCAATCCATCGACGAGCTGCTGCTCCAGCCGGCCCACATCACCAGCGTGCACTACCAGGCCGGCGACAAGCTCTTCAAGGGCATGGCCCAGGGCTACACGCTGAACGGGCGGCGTGAAGTGGCGCCAGCGGGCCTCCTCAGCATGACCCAGCCCCATGCGGCCGGCGCGCTGATCGCCAACACCGAAGGCCTGTGGCGCTGGAACCAGGCCCTGCACGGCGGCAAGCTGATCAGCAAGGCCAGCTACGACGGCATGATCACGCCCGTCAGCCCGGCCAAGGCCTTCAACTACGGCTTCGGCATTGGTACCGGCACGCTGCGCGGCCAGCCCATGCTGTCGCACGGCGGCGGCATCCACGGCTTCGTGTCGACGCTGAACTATCTGCCGCAGAGCCAGACGACGGTTGCCATCCTGCGCAACACCGACGGCCCGGGCTTCAACATGGACCTGGTGGCGCGCAAGCTGGCGGCATTCGCGATCGGCGAGCCTTTTGCGGAACCCAAGGCCGCGGCCGTGCCGGCCGAGCAGCTGAAAAGCGCGGAAGGTATCTATGCCCGCGAAGACAAGCAGACGCGCTTGCTGCGCGTGAAGGAGGGCGTGCTGCACAGCCAGCGCAGCAGCGGTGGCAGCAACGCCTTGATCGCTCTCGGCGGTGACCGCTTTGCCTTTCCCGATTCATTGACCTGGCTGCAGATCGAGCGCGGCGCCGATGGCAGGCCCGTCGCCGCCCGCGTCTTCAACAATGGCGAGAACGAGGCCGAGCGTTGGGTGCGCAACGGCGAGTTGCCGCCCGAGCTGGCCTTCATCACGCTGAGCCCCGCCCAGATGCAGGCCCTGGTGGGCGACTACAGCTCCCCGCAGTTCTCGGTGCGTGTCTTCATCGATGAACGGGGACGCCTGCAGGGCCAGGCGCCGGGTCAACCGGCTTTCGAGCTGAAGGCCAGCACGCCGCGCCGCGCCCATGTGCCCCAGGTCGACGCCCAGCTCGACTTCGGTGCCGAGGAGGGGCAGGCCGCTTCGGTGACGCTGCTCCAGGGTGGGCAGAAGCTGCTCATGCCGCGGAAGTGATCGTCACATCGCTGCGCGCCTCCGCGACGCAGGGCAGGATGAACCCATCCGCCTTTTCCTCGTAGGACAGGCCCGGCCATTCGACGCGGTATTCGATGCGTCCCTCGACGAGGCGCGAGATGCAGCTGCGGCAGGTGCCCGTGCGGCAGGACCAGGGCAGTTTGAGCCCGGAAGCCAGGCCGGCCAGCAGCAGCGTCTGGTCGGCCGCGGCCGTGAAGGTCTCGCCGCCGGGTTGCAGCGTCACTCGGAATGTCTCGGACATGACCGCCATCATGCCGTCCCGGCCCTAATATGGCCGTGCCGGTTCGCAAGACCGGCAGCGTTCTCAGGGCGGGGCGGAATTCCCCACCGGCGGTATGCGCTCGATGAAAAGAAGTTGAGCGCGAGCCCGCGAGCGCCTTTGCCGCGCAATCGGCGAAGGGTCAGCAGACCTGGTGCGATGCCAGGGCCGACGGTCACAGTCCGGATGAAAGAGATCGCGTGGCGGAAACGCCGAACGAGTCCCTTGCGGGCTGCGCATCCCTGCTTTGGGCGATCTGCGGCGTTGCAAATCCTCGCCATGGCAGCGGCCATGGCTGTGGTTTGCGCCTTGCAGCTCATCCCAAACCAGGGCGCGCCGCCTCGCAATGAACTCGCCCGGCGTTTCCCGGCGTGCTTGCGTTGAGCGGGCACGCCGCTGCTGCGTGCGCTTGCCCTGATTCTGGAAAAACCGTCTTTCAAGAGGACACCATGAATCAGACCCTCAATCCCGTTTTCAATCTGACCCGCCTGCCGCGCGTGGCCATCCTGGCCGCCAGCTGGCACAAGGACATCGTCGGCGTCGCCGTGTCGGCCATCCGCAGCGAGTTCGGCCGATGTCGGATTCCCGCCGAACAGGTCACCGTCATCGACGTGCCCGGCGCCTTCGAGATCCCGCTGCATGCGCAGCGCCTCGCGCGCACGGGTCGTTTCGACGCCGTCATCGCCTGCGCGCTGGTCGTCGACGGCGGCATCTACCGCCACGACTTCGTCGCCCAGACCGTCATCCAGGCGCTGATGGATGTGCAGCTCGAAACCGATGTGCCCGTGTTCTCCGCCGTGCTGACGCCGCACCACTTCCACGAGCATGGCGAGCACAAGCGCTTCTTCGCCGAGCATTTCTCCACCAAGGGCCAGGAGGTGGCGCGCGCCTGCCTCGCGACAATAGCGAGCCTGGACCAGCTGAACACGCTTTCCGCCTGATCTTGCCCCCGGCGCGTGCCCTCCCTGGCGCCGCGCCATTTGAATCGCCCCATGCTCGCCGCCCGCTACCTCGCCGGCTACCCGCCGGAACTGATCGCTCAAGCCGAGCAACTCCGCCTGGACGGCCGCCTTGCCGACCATCTCGCCCGCCGCCTGCCCGAACGCCACGAGGTGCGCAGCGACACGGCCCTGTTCGAGCTGGTGCAGGAGCTGAAGAACCGCCACATGCGCAATGCCGGTCCGCTGCAGCACGTCGGCTTCGACGCCAAGCTGCGCGTGCTGCAGCAGGCGCTGGGCACGCACACCCGCCGCACACAGGTGCAGGGGGCCAAGCTCAAGACGCGACGCGAAATCCGCGTCGCCACGCTGTTCAAGGAGGCGCCGGCCGCGCTGCTGAACATGATCGTCGTTCACGAGCTGGCCCATTTGCGCGAGCTGGAGCACAACAAGGCCTTCTATCAGCTCTGTCAGCACATGGAGCCGGACTACTTCCAGCTCGAGTTCGACCTGCGGCTCTACCTCATGCATCTCGAGGAATCGAAATGATCCTCCTCGCCCCGATGGAAGGCCTGCTCGACCACATCCTGCGCGACGTGCTGACCCGCGTTGGCGGCGTGGACCGCTGCGTGTCCGAGTTCATCCGCGTCACCGACCAGCTGCTGCCCAAGCGCGTCTTCACGCGCATCGTGCCGGAGCTGAACAACGGCGGCCGCACCGCCGCCGGCGTGCCGGTGCACCCGCAACTGCTCGGCTCGGACGTGAACTGCCTGGCAGAGAACGCCGCCCGCCTGGCCGAGCTCCAGCCCGAGGGCATAGACCTGAACTTCGGCTGCCCCGCCAAGTGCGTGAACCGCCACCGCGGCGGCGCCGTGTTGCTGGACGAACCGGAGCTCATCCACGAGATCGTGGCCGCCGTGCGCCGCGCGGTGCCGGCCGACGTGATGGTGTCGGCCAAGATGCGCCTGGGCTATCTGGACGACAGCAGGACGCTGGACGTCGCCCGCGCCATCCATGCGGCGGGCGCACAGGAGATCGTCGTCCACGCCCGCACCAAGGCCGATGGCTACAAGCCGCCGGCCTACTGGGAGCGCATCGCCGCCGTGCGCGAAGCCGTGCCGCTGACCATCATTGCCAACGGCGAGATCTGGAGCGTCGAGCATGCCGAGCTGGCGCGCGAACGCAGCGGCTGCGAGCACCTGATGCTGGGCCGCGGCATGGTGGCCGACCCCGGCCTGGCGCTGCGCGTGGCGGGCCGGAGCACCGAGCCGGTGCCCTGGCGCGAGCTGTTGCCGCTGATGCAGGTCTTCTTCGACCAGGTGCGCGCCCATGTCGCGGCCAAGCACCAGGGCGGGCGGCTCAAACAGTGGCTGCACTATCTGAAGCGCGCCTACCCCGAGGCCGACGCGGCCTATGCCGAGCTGCGCACGGTGAACGACGCCGGCGAGCTGGCGCGCCGGCTCTTCGCCTAGTACTGCAGCTTGGGGTACCAGTCCTTGTCGCGGCCCTCGGGCGTCAGGTCCAGCATGGACCACAGCGACGCGATGTCCGGCGCGTCGCGCGGGTCCTGGTCCGGGTCGGCCATCTCCCGGGTCATGGCGCTGGACCAGAACAGGCGCACCTGGTCGCCGTCGCGCTTGAACACGACGAGGGCCGGGTTCTCGCTGCCGTCGGGGTTCAGCAGGCCGAGGTCCTTGGCGTAGTCGTCGCCGACGGTCTGCACGAAGTTCAGGTCGCGCCAGCCGCGCTGCTGCGCAAAGGCGTACTGCCGCTCGACCGGCGAGCGGCCGAGGATCTTCAGCGCCACGCGCTGCTTGATATCGGCCGCATTGCCATTCACGGCGCCCAGCCAGTTGGTGCACATCGGGCAGGGCCGCTCGCGCTGCGGGCCGTACATCCAGAAATAGGTCACCAGCGCCTGCTGGGTGCCGAACAGTTCGAGCAGGCTGACCTCGAAGCCCTGTTCGTCCTTGAAGCGATAGGCCTTGTCGATGACCGGCCCGGGCGGCAGCGCGCGGCGCTGCTCGGCCAGGCGCGTCATGTGGCGGCGGAACTCGATCTCCTCGGCAAGCAGGGCCTTGCGAGCCTTCAGGTACTCGGCCGAGGCGCCGGGGAAGGGGATGTTGGCCTTGTCGGCCAGCTGGGTGGCGGGGGTGAGCTGGGCCATGTGCAATCTCCAGTCAGGCCAGAAAGCCTAACTCCGATGTCGGCCGGCATCGCCCCCGGGTGGTAACAGATCGCGCAGGTGCTCAGCTCGGCTGCTTGGTGATGCGCAGATAGGGCTTGGGCGCCTTCCAGCCCTGCGGGAACAGCGTCTTGGCGTCTTCGTCGGACACCGAGCCGGCGATGATGACGTCGTCGCCCTGCTTCCAGTTCACCGGCGTGGCGACCTTGTGCTTGGCGGTCAGCTGCATGCTGTCCAGCACGCGCAGGATCTCGTCGAAGTTGCGACCCGTCGTCATCGGATAGGTCAGCATCAGCTTGATGCGCTTGTCCGGCCCGACGATGAAGACCGAGCGCACGGTGGCATTGGTCGCCGCGGTGCGGCCCTCGGACGTGCCGTCGATGTCGGCCGGCAGCATGTTGTAGAGCTTGGCGACGTTGAGGTCATGGTCGCCGATCATGGGGTACTTGGGCAGATGGCCTTGCGTCTCCTCGATGTCGGCGGCCCAGCGGTGATGGTTGTCCACCGGGTCCACCGACAGGCCGATCAGCTTGGCATTGCGCTTGGTGAACTCGGGCTCGATCTTGGCCATATAGCCCAGCTCCGTCGTGCACACCGGCGTGAAGTCCTTGGGGTGGGAGAACAGCACGGCCCACTTGTCGCCGATCCAGTCGTGGAACTTGATCTCGCCTTGGGTGGTCTGGGCGGTGAAGTCGGGGGCGATGTCATTGATGCGCAGGGACATGGGGCTCTCCTAGGTGGCCGGGGGAAGACGTGGATCATAGGAACGAAGCAAGGACCTGTTGCGCATGAGCTTGTTCGCGCAGCGTCTATGCGGCGGCGCCGAAAGCGGCCCGATAGGCGCGGGGCGCCAGGCCCAGCCGCGCCTGGAAATGGTGGCGCAGCGCCTGCACGCTGCCAAAGCCCGCCTCGGCCGCCACGCGCTCGACGGGCAGGGCACTGGCCTCCAGCAGGCGCTGGGCCTCGGCCACCCGTTCGGCGATCAGCCAGTCGCCGGGTGACTGGCCCGTGGCCTCGGTGAAGCGGCGCAGGAAGGTGCGCGGGCTCATCAGGGCGGCCTCGGCCATGCGCTCCACCGTCCAAGGCGCGCGCAGGTCGGCGCGCACCTGCTCCAGCACGCCGGCCAGCCGATGGCCGCGGTCGGCCGGCACGGGCCGCTCGATGAACTGGGCCTGGCCGCCGCTGCGGTGGGCCGGCATGACGAGGCGGCGCGCTACGCTGTTGGCGGCCTTCACGCCGAAATCGCCGCGCACGATGTGCAGCATCAGGTCGATGCCGGCGGCGCTGCCGGCCGAGGTCAGCACGCGGTCTTCCTCGACGTAGAGCACGCCGGCGTCGACGGCTATCGAGGGATGGCGTTCGCGCAGCTTGTCGGCGTAGCGCCAATGCGTGGCCGCACGCCGGCCGTCCAGCAGGCCGGTGGCGGCCAGCGCGAAGGCGCCCGAGCAGATCGACGCCAGCCGCGCGCCGCGTTGCCAGGCCTGGCGCAATCGCTTCGCGAAGGCCTCGGGCACCGGCACGTCGGCACCCTTCCAGCCGGCCATGACGATGAGGTCGGCGCGGTCCAGCAGCTCGATGCCGCCGTCGCTCGTCACGCTCAGGCCGCCATGCGCCCGCAGCGGCCCGGGCTCGATGGCGGCACTGGCGAAGCGGTACCAGCCCGGTCCCATCTCCGGCCGCGCCAGGCCGAAGATCTCGGCGGCGATGGCGAACTCGAAGGTGCACAGGCCGTCATAGACCGGCGCGACGACAAGCGGCCCCGTCGTCTTTGGCGTGATGTTGGCGATGCTTGTCATATGCGCCAATTGTGGCGCAGTGCGCCGCTCGGCACCATGACGGCACTCATCAACAGGAGCCCGAAATGCCCAGCCAAGTCACCGCCATCCCCGCCGCGCCTGCCCATCTGGCCGAGGCCCACTTCGCCGCCGAGTTCACCTTCGAGGCCGACTGCTGGGACGTGCATGACGCGCTGACCCAGGGCGGCGCCGACTTCGTGCTGCTGGATGTGCGCTCGGCCGAGCTGTATGCCCGCGGCCATGTGCCCGGCGCCATCCACTTCCCGCACGGCAAGCTCGTCGAGAGCAAGCTCGCTGCCTGGCCGATGGACACCCTCTTTGTGACCTACTGCGCCGGCCCGCATTGCAACGGCGCCGCGCGCGGCGCGCTGCGCCTGGCGCGCCTGGGCCGGCCGGTGAAGATCATGGCCGGCGGCGTCACCGGTTGGCTGGATGAGGGCTTCGAGCTCGCGAGGGAGGCTGCAGTCGCCGCCTGAAGCCACGCCGCTAGCATGCGGGGATGAAGACATTTCTGACCCTGCTTGCCAGCGTCTGCGTCACGAGCGCAGCCCTGGCCCAGCCTCCGGCGCTGACCCTTGAACGCATCACCGCCGACCCGCCGCTGGCTGGCCGCCTGCCGCGCCAGGCCGAGATCTCGCCGGGCGGGCAATGGGTCAGCTTCCTGCGCCCTTCCGCCGCCGACAGCGAGGTGCTGGAGCTGTGGGCTCAACCCAGCGCCGGCGGCGAGCCGCGCAAGCTGGTGGCCGCCGCCGACCTGCTCGGCGGCACGGCGCAGAAGCTCAGCGAGGCCGAGAAGATGGCGCTGGAGCGCCAGCGCATCAACCAGCGCGGCATCACCGGCTACCAATGGTGCGGTGCTGGCGACAGCGCCTTGCTCTTCCCGCTGTCGGGCGACCTCTACCTGGTGCGCCTGGGCCTCGGTGGCCCGCAAGCCCAGCGCCTGACCAGCACGCCCGACGCGCCCAAGCAGGACCCACGCTGCGCCCCCGACGGCAAGACCCTGGCCTATGTGCAGGGCGGCAACCTCTTCGTGCTGCCGCTGGGCGAGGCCGTCAAGCCGCGCCAGCTGACCACCGACGGCAGCGACACCCTGAGCTGGGGCTTGGCCGAGTTCATTGCCGCCGAGGAACTGGGGCGCCAGCGCGGCTTCTGGTGGTCCAAGGACGGCAAGTCCCTGCTGGCCCTGCGCGCCGACGAGTCCGGCGTGGCCGTCAAGACGCGGGCTCAGATCTTTGCCGACCGCACGGCCATGACCGAGCAGCGCTACCCTGCCGCCGGCGAGGCCAATGCCAAGGTCACGGCCTTCGTCATCGATGCCACGACCGGCCAGCGCCGCGAGCTGCCGTTGCCCGCGACGGCCGAGTACATCAGCCGCGCCGGCTGGTTTGCGGATGGCACGCCCTGGCTGCAATGGTTCAACCGCGACCAGACACGGCTGACGTTGACCGAGTTCAAGGCCGCGCCACGCGACATTACCGTCGAGACCGATGCCGCCTGGGTCGACGTGCATGACGACCTCATCGAGACGCCGCGCGGCCTGCTCTGGTCCAGCGAAGCCTCGGGCCGGCGCCAGTTGCTGCTGCTCGACCGCGCGACCGGGCAGCGCACACCGCTGACCCGCCAGGCCGAGGCGGTCGCGCATGCGGTCTGCGTGGGCCAACGTGGCGTCGTCTTCGCGGCCGCCGGCGACCGCGGCAAGGCTCGCGAGCTCTATCTGCAGCCGCTGGCCGGCGGCAAGGCCCAGGCCCTGGCGGGCGGGGCCGAGCGCCAGTGGCGCGATGCCAAGGCCGACAGCGCCTGCGCCCGCCTGCTGGTCACCCGCTCCGCCTGGGGTCAGCCGCCGCGGCTGGAATTGCGCGGCCTGGACCAGCAAGGCGTCATTACGCTGGCCGGTGACGCCCCCGACCCGGCGCTGGAGGCCTTCACCAATGTGCCGCTGGCCCTGGACCTGATGGCCGCCGACGGCCGCACGCCGCTGAACGCCTTCTTCTTCCAGGCGCAAGACCGCCGCGAGGGCAAGCATCCGGTCATCGTCCTGGCCTACGGCGGCCCCGGTAGCGCGACGGTGAGCTGGGGCTGGGGCCGTGACATGCCGCTGATTGCCTATTGGCAGCAGCGCGGCTACGGCGTACTGATGCTGGACACGCGCGGCATGGCGCACAGGGATCGCGAGTTCACGCGGGCGCACAGCAAGGCCTTCGGCACGGTGGAGGTGGCCGACCTCTTTGCGGCGGTGCGCCAGCTGCCCGGCACCGTGCCCTACGTGGACGCGGCGCGCATCGGCTTCTTCGGCTGGAGCTACGGCGGCTTCCTCGGCGCGCGGGCTGTGCTGGATGCCGACACGCCGTTCGCCGCTRCCGTGGCCGTGGCGCCGGTGACCGATTGGACGCTCTACGACACCGCCTACACCGAGCGTTATCTCGGCCTGCCAAAAGCAGAGATTTGTGCCGGACTGTGCCTCGGCTATGACGACTCCGGCTTCAACCTGCCGCCACGCGCCGCGCTGCTGGCCAAACCCCTGCTTCTCGTTCACGGCACCGCCGACGACAACGTGCTCTTCGAGCACACGCTGCGCCTGGTCGAGGCGCTGCAGACGGCCGGCAAGACCTTCGACCTGCAGATCTACCCCGGCAAGGCCCATGGCATCGCCGGCCGGGCTGCGCGCCTGCACCTTTACCGCACGATGGACGCCTTCTTCGAGCGGCATCTGAAGCCTGCGCCATGAGCCTTGTCTATTCCACCGACGTCGGCCGGGTCTGCCCCGGCTGCGGCCAACCTGTTGCGCAATGCGCCTGCAAGGCCAAGGTCCGCCCGGTGGGCGACGGCATCGTGCGTGTCAGCCGTGAAACGGCCGGTCGCAAGGGCAAGGGCGTCACCGTCATCAAGGGCCTGCCGCTGGACGACGCGGCGCTGACGACGCTGGGCAAACAGCTCAAGGCACTGTGCGGCAGCGGCGGCACGGTCAAGGACGGCGTCGTCGAAATCCAAGGCGACCACCTCGACAAGGTGCTGGCCTGGCTGAAGGCGCGGCCCGAGGGCTGGACGGTCAAACGAGCGGGCGGTTGAGCCCCAACGACAATCGCGGCATGACCGATACCGCTTTCGACCGCCTGCCCCTCAGCCCCGCCATGCTGGCCAACCTCGGCCAGCTCGGCTATGCGCACATGACCCCCATCCAGGCCGCCAGCCTGCCGCTGGCCCTGGCCGGCAAGGACGTCATCGGCGAGGCGCAGACCGGCAGCGGCAAGACGGCCGCCTTCGCGCTGGCCCTGCTGCACCGGCTGAAGGCCGACCTGCCGCGCGTTCAGACCCTGGTGCTGTGTCCCACGCGCGAGCTGGCCGACCAGGTCACCCAGGAGATCCGCCGCCTCGCCCGCGCGGCCGACAACATCAAGGTACTGAGCCTGTGCGGCGGCAACCCCATGAAGCCGCAGATCGAGAGCCTGTCCTTCGGCGCCCACATCGTCGTCGGCACGCCGGGCCGCCTCATCGACCACCTGGAGCGTGACACCCTGGACCTGTCGGCGCTGAACACCCTGGTGCTGGACGAAGCCGACCGCATGCTGGACATGGGCTTCCTGGACGACATCAAGGCGATTGCCAAGCGAGCGCCCGCCAACCGGCAGACCCTGCTGTTCTCGGCCACCTTCCCAGAAGGCGTCACCGAGATTGCCGCCAAGTTCATGCGCGATCCGCAGACGGTCAAGGTCGCCGGCTCGGCCAGCGCCGCGGCCTCCACCATCCGCCAGATCGCCTACGAAGTGGGCGAGGCCGAGCGCCTGGACGCCGTGCCCAAGCTGCTGCGCGCCTTCCGGCCCGAATCGACGATTGCCTTCTGCAACACCAAGCAGCAATGCCGCGACCTGGAGGCCGTGCTGGCCGCTCAGGGTTTCATCGCGCTGGCCCTGCATGGCGACCTGGAGCAGCGCGACCGCGACCAGGTGCTGATCCAGTTCGCCAACCGCAGCGCCTCGGTGTTGGTGGCCACTGACGTGGCCGCACGCGGCCTGGACATCGCCAACCTGGCCTGCGTCATCAATGTCGACATCAGTGCCGACGTCGAGCAGCATGTGCACCGCATCGGCCGCACCGGCCGCGCGGGCGCGGAAGGCCTGGCGCTGAGCCTGGCCAGCCTGGACGAGATGGGCCGCATCGGCCGCATCGAGCAGCTGCAGGGTCAGGAGTTCAAGTGGGAGCCTCTGGACGGCCTCAAGGACGCCCCCGGCGGCCCGCTGCTGCCGGCCATGGACACGCTGCAGATCCTGGGCGGGCGCAAGGAAAAGATCCGCCCCGGCGACATCCTTGGTGCACTGACCGGTGAGGCCGGTTTTGCCGGCACGCAGATCGGCAAGATCAACGTGACCGACTTCCACAGCTATGTCGCCGTGGAACGTGGCATTGCCAAGGAGGCGGTGCGCCGGCTGTCGCTCGGCAAGCTGAAGGGCCGCAAGGTCAAGGTCCGCCGCATGGCGGACTTGGCAACCGACTAATTCAGCCCCTGCTTGGCCCGTTCGCGGGCCATGTAGTTGGCCTGATCGCGATCGCGATCACGCTGCACGCGCGCCTCGCGCGTCTCCCAGTCGCCGCAGCTGAAATACGAGCCGCCGAACAGCCAGCCGAGCAGGCTGGAGTCGTCGACGGCCTTGCCTTCGCCGGCCGTGCAGACCATGGCGGCCTTGGAGCCGCTCTGCTCGGCCAGCGCTTCCTGCACGATCATGGAACGCGACATCAGCACCGTGGCCGGCATGGCCACGGCCAGCAGCACGCCGCCGATGACGACGCCCTTGGCCCAGCGTGGCAGGGCGTTCGAGGCGGGCGCGGGCGGCACGGCCGGGCGTGCCGTCGCCGGCTGGGGTCGCGTGAAGGGGATGGTGGCGGTGAAGGTGGTTGCGTCCGTCGCCGTGCGGGTGCCGCTGCGGCCGCCCGCGCCACTGAGCAGCCGGGCCTGGGCCGGGCGGTTGGGTGGGGTGGTGGAGGTGGTCGGCATGGGGTTCGAGAGCCTTTGGAAAGGCCGAACGAGATGCTAGGGAGGCCGCCGCGGCCGGAATGTGAGCAATTGCAAGCGCGCCGCGCGGTGGGCCGAATTGCGTGGAGAAAGTCACGGCGGCTGGCTGCCGCCATAACGCGTCGACTCAGGGGTGGCACCATTCCCGTGCGCGCCGGGCAGGGCTACATTCAGCCAGTGTCCAACCTGCCGAACCTGCCAAGACGCCGCCTGTTGAAGGGCCTGCCCGCTCTGCTCGCGGCAGCGGCCGGAGTGGCTCATGCGCAGGAGCTGACGCTGACGCTGCGTGCGCCGGACAGCGAGACCGATCTGCGCAACGCCTACGTCCGCGATGCGGTGCAACTGGCGCTGGAGAAGACGCGCGCCACCGACGGCCCCTACCGCCTGCAGCTGTCTGCACCCATGAACAAGCGGCGCGCGCTGCTGGAGGCCGCCCAGCAGGCCGCGCCGAACTTCCTCGTCGTCACCGGGCCCGACGCCGGCCGCGCCGCCGGCCTGGTGCCGGTGCTCTTTCCCATCCATCTGGGCGTGAACCGCTACCGCGCCTGCTTCGTGCATGCGCCGCACCGCGCCCTCGTGCGCGAAGCCGACACGCTGGGCGCCGTGGCCCGGCTGCGCCATGTGCAGGGCCGCGGCTGGGCGGACGCCGACATCCTGCGCGCCAACGGCTTCACCGTCGCCGAGATCAACACCTACGAGGCGCTGTTCCAGATGGTGGCGCTCGGGCGGGCCGACCTGTTCTGCCGCAGCGTGCTGGAGATCGGCCAGGAGGTGCAGGCCCATGCCGGGCTCAAGGGCCTGGCCCTGGACGACAGCCTGCTGCTGTCCTATGACCTGCCGCAATACCTCTATACCCATCCGGGCAACACCGTCGCCCTCGACCGCATAACGCGGGGGCTGCGCCAGGCGTTTGCCGACGGCTCGCTGCAGGCCGTCATGCGCCAGCATCTGCAGCCTTCACTGGCCCTGCTCAACCTGCCACAGCGCCGCCTGATGACGCTGAACGTGCCCAGCCCGGCCGTCGTCGAGATGAACGACCGGCCCTTCCAGATGGACGTGCTGCGCGCGGCGCCGCGTTAGCAGCTGCTACAGGCGTGACATCTTGGCGCCCGGGCAGGCAACTGCGGGGGGCGGCGAGTCCAGCTGCGACCTTTTCACGCGCAGGGAGGGGGTGCGGCGCCTAGTCTGCAATCAAGACGAGGTGCCCCATGAACTCACGCCCCATGCCCCTGATGAGCGACAACTACGAGTTGCGCTTCGAGTCCCTGTTCCAGGCCGGCCGCGGACTCACCTTCCCCTGTGATGCGCAGGGCGGCGTGCGGCTGGATTCCCTGAGCGACCGGGCACGGCAGAACTATCTGTTCGCCCGCGCCGTCGTCGGCCGCGAATACGCCACGCCCATCGTGCTGCGCTGCGGCGGGGCCCGCGATTGATGACGCCGGCGCACCGCTGAATTGCGCCGGGTGGGCTTTCGCGGCGCGCGGCCGAGGCCCAAGATGCCGGCATCGTGATCCGCCGCGAGGACTGACGCCATGCCCGCCACCGCCCGATTGCCCCAACAGACACCCACGACGTCGGCGACGCTGCGCTGGTTCCGTGGCGAGACGGCGCCCAGCCGGCCCGTGGCCGCCACGCCCAGCCCCGAAGCGCAGCGGCTCGCGGCGCTGTCGCACTACGACATCCTCGACACCGAGGCCGAGCCCCAGTTCGACCTGATCGCCCGCCTGGCCAGCGAACTGACCGGCAGCCCGGTGGCCGTCATCAACCTGGTCGCCAACGACCGCGTCTGGACCAAGGCCTCGGTGGGCGTGCCGCGCGGCGACATGGGCCGCGATCAAGCCTATTGCTCCCTCGTCATCGATGCGCCTGAGGGCCTGCACATCGCCGACCTGCGCGCCGACCCGCGCACCCGGGATCTGCCGCTGACGGCGGACAAGGGCTACATCATGTACAGCGGCGTGCCGCTATGCGCCTCCTGCGGCCATCCGATTGGCACGCTGGCCGTGCTGGACACCATCCCACGCCGCCTGACCGACCGCCAGCTCGACTGGCTGGAGCAACTCGCCCAGCAGGCCATGGCCTTGCTGGAGCTGCGCCGCAAGCAGCGCGAGCTGCAACAGGCTCAAGGAGAGTTGCAGCGCCTGGCCCTCACCGACGCACTGACCGGCCTGCTGAACCGCCGCGCCTGGGACGAGGCCAACGCGCTGGAGGGCGAGCGCGAGAAGCGCTGGGGCGAGGGCCATGCCGTCATCGCCCTGGACCTGGACCACTTCAAGAAGATCAACGACACGCATGGCCACGCGGCCGGCGACGCGGTGCTGAAGGCCGTTGGCGCTTTGCTGGCGCGAAGTTTCCGCAAGCTGGACGCGGTCGCGCGCGTTGGCGGCGAAGAATTCGGCGTGCTGCTGCCGCACACACCCGCGGCCGATGCGGCCACGCTGGCCGGCGAGTTGCGCGCGGCCATCGAGGCCTTGCGCATCCCCGTCGGGGAGCAGGAGCTGCGCATCACCGCCAGCATCGGCGTGGCCCACAGCAGCGAAGCTGCGGACGCACAGGCGCTGGCCGATGCGCGCAGCTATGCGGCCAAGCGCGAAGGGCGCAATCGCGTCATCAGTACGGGTGGCGGAGCGAGCCTGCTGGCTGCCTGAGCCGCGTTACTTCGCGAAGCTGTCCTTCAACCCGGTGATCTTGTTGAACACCGGCTTGTCTGCCTTGTGATCCACCCGGTCGGTCACGAAGTAGCCGTGGCGCTCGAACTGCCAGCGCACATCTGACGCTGCATTCGCGAGCGAAGGCTCCACAAAGGCCTGCACAACGCGCAGCGAATTCGGGTTCAGGAATTCGATGAAGTCACGGCCGCCGGCATCGGGCTGCGCCTCGGCGAACAGGCGCTCGTACAGGCGCACCTCGGCAGCAACGGCCTCGTGCGCACCGACCCAGCCGATGGTGCCCTTGACCTTGACGGCGTCGGCGCCCGGCGTTCCGCTCTTGGTGTCGGGAATGACGGTGGCCAGCGCGGCGGTGATGTTGCCCGCGGCGTCCTTTTCGGCGCCGGTGCATTCGATGATGTAGCCGGCCTTCAGGCGCACCTTGTTGCCCGGGAACAGCCGGAAGTAGCCCTTGGGCGGCACCTCGACGAAGTCTTCCGCCTCGATCCACAGCTCGGGGCCGAGAGAGAACTTGCGCTGGCCCAGTTCAGGCTTGTGCGGATGCGCCGCCGTTTCGCAGGGCTCGCGGTGCTCCGTGGAGCCGAAGACTTCGGCGTAGTTCGTCAGCTTCAATTTCAGCGGCTGCAGCACGGCAAAGGCGCGCGGCGCCTGCGGCTCGAGGTCGGCGCGCAGGGCCTGGTCGAGCACCGTGTCGTCGATCCAGGCGTTCTGCTTGCTCGCACCCGTGGCCTCGACCATGGCGCGCACGCTGGCTGGCGTGAAGCCGCGGCGGCGCAGGCCCACCAGCGTCGGCATGCGCGGGTCGTCCCAGCCGGTGACGTGGTTGTCTTCCACCAGCTGGCGCAGCTTGCGCTTGCTGGTGACGACGTAGTTCAGGTTGAGGCGGCCGAATTCGATCTGCTGCGGCAGCGGGCGAGCCAGCATGCCGAGGTCGGCCAGGTGCTCGAGCAGCCAGTCGTAGAAGGGCCGCTGGTCTTCGAACTCCAGCGTGCAGATGCTGTGGGTGATGCGCTCCAGCGCGTCCTCGATGGGATGGGCGAAGGTGTACATCGGGTAGATGCACCACTTGTTGCCGGTGGCGTGGTGTTCCGCATGCTTGATGCGGTACAGCGTCGGGTCGCGCAGGTTGATGTTGGGCGAGGCCATGTCGATCTTGGCGCGCAGCACCATGGCGCCATCGGCGTGTCGCGCATCACGCATTTCACGGAATCGGGCCAGGTTCTCGGCCGGCGTGCGATCCCGGAAGGGGCTGTTGACGCCGGGGCGGCCGAAGTCGCCGCGGTTGGCGCGCATGTCCTCGGCGCTCTGCTCGTCCACATAGGCGTGGCCGGCATTGACCAGGGCTTCCGCGGCGGCGTACATGAAGTCGAAATAGCTGCTGGCTTCAAACAGGTTGTCGCCCCAGGACCAGCCCAGCCACTGCACCATCTCCTTGATGGCGTTGACGTACTCCAGCTCCTCCTTCTCGGGGTTGGTGTCGTCGAAGCGCAGGTGGCAGGCACCGCCGAAGTCGCGCGCCAGGCCGAAGTTCAGGCAGATGGCCTTGGCGTGGCCCACGTGCAGGTAGCCATTGGGCTCGGGCGGGAAGCGGGTGCGGATGCGGGCTTCGTCCAGCGGGCCAGCCGCGTGATGGGCGGCGTCGCCTGGGGTGCCGGCAAAATGGCGGCCGCTGAAGGTGCCGGCTTCGAGGTCGTTCTCGATGCGCTGGCGCAGGAAGTTCGTCGCGGGGGCGGCGGGCACAGCGGGTACAGCGGGGTTGCTCATCGTCGGCTCTGGAAATGGAAGCGGGCCGCTTTTTCAGGCCCGCGATGGCGACGATTCTAAGGACGGGGCCGCTCAGCCCTCAGCGGCAGCCTCACGTGGGCCAATCCAATGCTGATCCAGACCGCCACGCTGAAGTAGAGCGTCATCCAGACGACCTCGCTGCGCCAATGAGCCCAATCGTGGGACACGGTCCAGCGGCTGGACACGTCCGCGACGCCGGCCGCCACCGTCGTGTAGGCCCGCCCGGCGGCCTCGTCGGCCAGCCAGCGCGCCCAGTACATGGGCACGTCGACGGCAAACATATAGGCGGCATAGAGCCCGCCGGCGGTGATGGCGAGGAGCAGCCAGCGGCGACCGCGGGCATTGGCCTGGGTCCACATGGCCAGCATGGCCAACACGCTGAGGACGGCGGCCGTGCCCCAGAGCGACTCCTCCAGGACATGGCCGATGTTGCGCGTCGTCAGCACGGCATACCAGGAGTTGACTTCGGCAATGCCGATCAGCGGCACGATGGCGCCCGACACCCACAGGCTGAAGCGATGCCCTGTCGTGATCGCGCCGCCGCGCAGCAGCAGGGCCCATTGCGCGGCAAAGCTCAGCTCGGCGATGGTGGCGACCGTGCGGCCGACCAGCACGCTGGAGGCCCAGGAATCCACCATGACGACGCGCGGCACGTCGAAGACCGGCAGCAAGGAGCGGTAGCCGCAACCCAGCACATAGAGGGCCGACAGCAGCAGCTGCAGCCGCTGGTGGGGCCAGGTGGTGCCGTCGGGGCGGTGGCGGTGCAGCCAGGCGGTCGAGGCCGTCCAGGCGATGAGGTTCAGGCCGGCGATGGCGCAGAGCAGCTGCCACCAGATCGTTGCGTCGGTCATGGCGCTCTCCTTCTGTCATGCCTTGTGCACATCTGCGGGCCGAGCGACGGGCCGCTCCCTAGTCGGCCCGTTCCGGCGATGTGTTTGCCGGTCGAACCAGCAAACATCGCCGTCCCCTCGGGGGCTGAGGCCGGACACAGTGCGCCCGGTGGGCGCGCTGTGCCTGCCGAAGCTCTGCGGCCGCTGGCCGCAGAGCGGTCCCGGCCAAGGTAGTCCTTGGACGAGGGGCTCATAGCTTGGGTGGGCGTCCCGTCTTTACCGGCGCCAGCCGGTCCAGCGCTGCGGCAAGTTGCTTGGCGTCCAGCAAGGCGAGTGCCTGCAGGCCGGCACGCAGCAGCTCGCTCTTCTTGGCCTCGCGCTTCACGTCGTGGAGCCGGTTCTTCAGCTCCTTCAGCAGCGCGTAGTCGGCCTCGGGCATGGTGAATCCGTCGCGCACGAGCTTGGCGCGTTCGGGTGGAGTGGGTTTGTGTGACATGACGATGAAAACCGTTTATACGGTTTCCATCGTTTTCCCGCTATCGCGCGCTAAAGGGCCTTGAAACGATTTGCGTGCACGCGGCTGACGGTCAGCTTCTCGGGCCGCTGGCGCAGCTCCAGCAGCACGGTGCCGTTCTCCTGGCGCAGCGCGCGCGCGACGGCGTCGATGTGGACGACGGTGGAGCGGTGCACCTGCCAGAAGCGCTCGGGGTCGAGCTGCGGCAGCAGCTCGCGCAGCGACACCCGCACCCAGTAGTCGCGTTCGGCCGTCACGGCGCGCACGTATTTGTCGGCGGCTTCCAGGTAGACGATGTCGTCCAGCCGCACCAGCTCGATGGCATCGCCGACGGCGGCCTGCAGATGGCGGAGCCGCGGTGCGGGTGCCACGGCCTGGGTCAGCAGCTGGCGCAGCGAGGCCAGCGTCGCGTCGCCCGTGCTCGGTTGCGCCAGGCGGGCCTGCAGCCGGGCGACGCTCTGGGCCAGGCGCTCAGGCGTGACGGGCTTGAGCAGGTAGTCGGCCGCCGCGGTCTCGAAGGCCTGCAGCGCGTACTGGTCATAGGCCGTCACGAAGACGAACAAGGGCAGGGCGCCCGCGTCCTCGGGCCAGTCCTCCGTGATGGCCTGGGCCGCCTCCAGCCCCGTCATGCCGGGCATGCGGATGTCGAGGAAGCAGACCTGGGGGCGGCGCTGCAGCGCCAGCTCGACGGCTGCGGTGCCGCTGCCGGCCTGGGCGACGACCTGCAGTGCGGGCCAGGCCGTGGCCAGCTCGGCGCGCAGGTTCTCGGCCAGCAGGGGCTCGTCTTCGGCGATCAGGGCTGTCGTCATGCTGGAATTTCGATGCGAGCGACGCTGCCGCCGCCCGGTTGGGGTTTGAGCTCGAAGCGGGCGGCGTCGCCATAGCGCTGGGCGAGGCGCTCGCGGACCTGGCTCAGGCCGAAACCGGTGCCGGTGCTCGCCAGCTCAGTCGCGCCAATCAAGCCGGTGCCGCTGTCGGCCACCTCGAGCACGAGGCGTTGGCCGTCGCGCGCCGCCGTCACGCGCAGTTCGCCGCCTTCCACATGCGGCTCCAGTCCATGCTTGATGGCGTTCTCCACCAGCGGCTGCAGCAGCAGTGGCGGGATGGCGGTGCCGCTCAGTTCGGCCGGCAGCTCCAGCTTCACGCGCAGCCGTTCGCCCATGCGCAGCTGCATCAGCGCGAGGTAGTCCGACAGGCGCTCGAACTCCTCGGCCAGCGGGTGTTCGGTGGCGCGGCTGGCCTGCAGCGTGGCGCGCAGATAGTCGATCAGCTGGTCCAACATGCGCTGGGCCTCGTCGGGCCGCAGCTTGATCAGCACGCGCAGATGGGCCAGCGTGTTGAACAGCATGTGCGGTTCGAGCTGGCTCTGCAGCAGGGTCAGCCGCGCTTCGGCTGCCTGGCGCTGCGCCTGAGCCTGCTCCAGCCTGGCCGAGTGCAGGCGGAACAGCGAGAAGAAGAACAGCGTGCCGAGCACCGACACGAGCAGCACGAAGCCGAGGGCCAGCGCCGCGCGGCCGCCGGGCATGTCCCAGGGCTGGGTGGCGTGCTGGCCGCTGATCAGGTCACCCAGCCACAGGCCGCCGCTGTAGCCCACCAGCGAGCCCAGCAGCAGACAAGGCAGCATCCAGCCCCAGCCTATCCAGCCCTGGCGCAGCTCGGGCAGGTCGCCGCGCCAGCGCCGCAGCAGCCAGGCGACGCCGGCCATCAGCAGCTGGATGTAGAGCGAGATCTGCGCGCCGACGGTGAAGGAATACAGCATGGCCAGGCCGAAGCCCCCGCCGCGCATCAGATAGTTCAGCAGGCCGACGACGAAGCAGATCGCGACCGTGCCGCCGATATGGGTCGGCCAGTCGTGCTGGGAGGTCGTGGGCGTCATGGCGCCAGCATCATGCCGCCCGCGCGGCCATGCCATGGGCTTGCGACGAGCGGGGCCGCCGCGGCGCGAGGGGCGCCTGGATCAGCGCCGCCGGCTGCCACCGCCACCCAGGATGCTGCCCAGCACGCCGCGGATGATCTCGCGGCCGACGGCCGAGCCGATGCTGCGCACGGCCGACTTGGCGGCGGTCTCGGCCAGACCGGCGTGGTGGGCGCCGCGCGGGCCAGTGGTGCCGAAGAGCACGTCCTTCAGGCCGCCCAGCATGCCGCCACCTTCTTCAGCCGGTGCGGGCGCGGCCTTGCCGCCCGCGGACGGCGCCGCCGTTGTGGTGGCCGCGGCGGCCTTGCCGCTGAGCTTCTCGTAGGCGGACTCGCGGTCCAGCTGCTTCTCGTAGACGCCGGCCACCAGCGAGTTGGCGACCAGGGCCTGGCGCTGCTGCGGATTGATCGGCCCGATCTGGCTGCCCGGCRGCAGCACGAAGACGCGCTCGGTGATGCTGGGCCGGCCTTTCTCGTCGAGCAGGCTGACCAGGGCCTCGCCGACGGCCAGTTCCATGATGGCGGTGGCAATGTCCAGCCCCGGCTTGGCGCGCATGGTGTCGGCCGCGCTCTTGACGGCCTTCTGGTCGCGCGGCGTGAAGGCGCGCAGCGCATGCTGCACGCGGTTGCCGAGCTGGCCGAGCACGGCGTCAGGGATGTCCAGCGGGTTCTGCGTCACGAAATAGACGCCGATGCCCTTGGAGCGCACCAGGCGCACGACCAACTCGATGCGCTCGACCAGCGCATCCGGCGCGTCCTTGAACAGCAGGTGGGCCTCGTCGAAGAAGAACACCAGCTTCGGTCTCTCCAGGTCGCCCACCTCGGGCAGGGTTTCGAACAGCTCGGAGAGCATCCACAGCAGGAAGGTCGCATACAGCCGCGGCGCGTTCATCAGCTTGTCGGCGGCCAGCACGTTGATGACGCCGAGGCCCGCTTCGGTCTGCATGAAGTCGGCGATGTTGAGCATGGGCTCGCCGAAGAACTTGTCGCCGCCCTGGGCCTCGATCTGCAGCAGGCCACGCTGGATGGCGCCGACGCTGGCGGCCGAGACATTGCCGTACTGCGTCGTGAACTGACTCGCGTTGTCGCCGACATGCTGCAGCATGGCGCGCAGGTCCTTCAGGTCCAGCAGCAGCAGGCCGTTGTCGTCGGCGATCTTGAACACCATCTGCAGCACRCCGGCCTGGGTTTCGTTCAGGGCCAGCATGCGGGCCAGCAGCAGCGGGCCCATGTCGGACACGGTGGCGCGCACCGGGTGGCCCTGTTCGCCGAAGACGTCCCACAGCGTGGTGGGGCAGGCCAGCTTCTCGGGCGCGTCCAGGCCGCGCTCCTTCAGCACGCCGAGCAGCTTCTCGCTCGGGTTGCCGGCCTGGCTGATGCCGGTCAGGTCGCCCTTCACGTCGGCCATGAAGACGGGCACGCCGAGCTTGGAAAAGCTCTCGGCGAGTTTTTGCAGGCTGATGGTCTTGCCGGTGCCGGTGGCGCCGGTGATAAGGCCGTGGCGGTTGGCCAGCGCGGGCAGCAGCAGGCACTCGGTCTGCTCGTGGCGAGCCAGCAGGATGGGATCGGCGGGCATGCAGGGTCTCCGGATCAGGGGCAGGTAGGCTGCGGCGAGTCTAGCGGTCCGCCTTGACCGCTTCGACTCACCGCAGCCGCTGTCCGGAGGCTGCAGCGCCCGCAGGCGCTCAGCTTGAGCGGCGCTTGACCAGGCCCAGCAGCATCGAGCCGCCCAGCAGCAGCAGCAGGCCCGACGTGGGCTCGGGCACTGGCGCCAGATGCACGTCGGTGACGGCCAGCGCGGAGGCGCCGAGCGTGTCAAAGCCGTCGAACACGCCCAGGCTGACGCTGTGCGCGCCGGCCGTCAGCGGGGCGCTGGTGAAGGTCAGGTAGGCGGTCTCGTCGAACAGCGGCGAGGCCGAGCCGCCCTTGAACGTCGCGCTGTTGACGCTGGTCAGCTTGATGAAGGTGGTCTTGTCCAGCACCACGTAGGCCGTGTCGTCGGCGGGGGTGCCCGGCGGGTCGTTGCTCATGAACTTCCACTGGAAGACCAGCCGCTCGCCTGCCGCGGCCGTGAAGTCCGTGCTCAGCCCGGAGCCCACGGTGGCGCCCATGCCGCTGAGGGAGCCGGCGGCGAGCCCGACGAAGGTCTCCAGCGAGGCCGCGGCCACCGCGCTGCCGCCGAACAGGAAGCCTGACGTGTCGGCCGTGCCGAGCACGGCCTGGGCGCCGAACCCAACCGGTGGAGCGCCGAACTGGCTGGTGGTGTCGACGGCGACATTGCCGGCCTTGGTCCAGCCCGTCAGGCTGCTGGCGAAGTCGCCGTTGGTGACGCCGGCGGCCATCGCCGTCGATGCCGCCAGGCTCAGTGCGGCCAATGTGAATTTGAGTTGCTTCATCAGGGTCTCCAGACAACTGGGGTGGGGAGGGGTGGTCGGCGCCTTCAGCGCACCGTGCCGATTTGCGTGATCTGCAGCGTGCTCTGCTGTTCGACGCCCAGGCCGGCCTTCACGCAGTCGAGCGCATTGGTGCTGACTTCGGGCTTGAACGACACGGACTGGCGCGAGCGCAGGTTGGTGCAGGTGACCTTGGCGATGTCCAGGCCGCCGACCTGCACGGCCGGCAGCTGTGTGTTGACCAGCCCCACCTGCGAGACCTGCACCCTCTCCCCATGCAGGGAGACGAGACCGGCCTTCTCGCARTCGAAGCTGCCATCGCTCTCGGCCTGCGCGCTGACCGACTGCCGCGTGTTCAGGTTGGAGCAGACCACCTTGCCGCGCAGCAGGCCGATCAGGATGCCGTCCACGGGCTTGGCGCGCTTGCCGGCCACCTGAAGGAAGACGTGGGTGACCAGGTCCTTGTTGACGAAGCTCTTCTTCTCGGCGTCCCACTGCAGCGCATTGGGCTCGACCAGGTCGCCCATGAGGAAGACCGAGGCGCCGGGGAAGGGGTCTGTCGCCAGCGCGCCCTTCACGTCGGGGTTGACTTCCTGGGCGCCGACCGTCGCGTCCCCCGCGGCCGGGCCGCGGAACTTGATGCGCACGTTGTGCCCTTCCCTGAGCAGGTTGCCGAGCTCGAAGCGGGCCTCGCCGGGCTTGTCGGTCGAGCCGGCCGGCAGCTCCATCGCCGTCGGCAGCTGCAGCTGGCGCCAGGGAACGATCGGGTCCTGCTGGTTGTCGAACAGCTTCACGCCCCCGGTGGGGTCGAACAGCATGCTGTCGATGTGCGCGGGCCGTGGCAGCACGAAGCCGCGCCAGTTGCGCAGGATCAGATTGGCCGCCGCGAGGTTGGCCAGGCCCAGCGTGAAGCTGCCGTCCGACGCCAGGGTGCCGGTGTCGAAGGTCGGCACACGGGGATGCAGGGGCAGTGCCGACCCGCCGGCATCCAGCAGCGTCGCGTCGGCAATGATGACCTGGGTCGAGGTGTTGAGGATGTCCGCTTCGGCGAAATGCGTGCCGACGTGGAACTGCTCGGCGCCGCGCACCTGGCCGGCGATGCTGCCGGGCTGGTTGGGGCTGGCCCAGCCCTTGGCGGACTGCCAGGTCACGAAGAAGCGGTTGTAGCTGCTGCCCTTGAAGCTGCGCGTGCCGGACGCCACCACGCTGGGCGTATTCCAGGGGCTCAGCGAGCCGAGGTAGACGGACACCGGCGTCAGCGTGGCGCTGTGGCTGAGCACCTCCATGCGCAGTCGCGAGGCCGTGGCGGCATTGGGGTTGACGAAGTCCCAGTTGGCCAGCGACTGCAGCGTCAGGCCGACGTTGTTGGCCAGGATGCCGAAGTCCTGGTCACTGAAGTGGCGCCGCGTCCCGACCCGGCTGGTGCACGGCATGGAGGGCCCCGCGGGCATGATGTGGTTGGTGAACGGGTCCTCGCCGGTGTGCACCACCGCGCTGTGCGACAGCCCGTAGTTGTGCCCGGCCTCGTGCGCGGTCGTGCCGCCGATGCCCAGGGCCCAGCGGTCCAGCGTGTTGCCGGCGCCGGAGAGCTCGGCGCTGCAGAACACGCCGTAGGAGCCGGCCCATACGCGTGCGTGGTCGACGACATCGGCGTCACCGGTGTCGACGGCCTCGGCAATGCCGAACAGGGACGGGTCGGTGTCGGCGCCGATGGCAACCATATTGCGCCGCGCCGGGGGTGACCCCAGCGAGTCCGGGTTGGTCGTCGTGGGTGGCAGCACCTGCACGTTGAACTCGCAGTAGTCGGTGGCCACCACGTCGAAGATGCGGTCGCGCAATTGCGCCGTGGTGCCGGCGGGCGCGCCGGGCAGCGAGCCGATGGCGAAGGTGCGCGCTGGCGAGACGTTGGTCGCGTAGGCCGGGAAGGTGGCGTCGTTGGCCGTCGGGTAGTAGAGGAAGAGCTTGTTCGGCTTCATCGAATCGATGGCGCCGTAGTTGTGATAACAGGTCGGAGCGGCCTGGGCGGATGTGGCCAGCAGCACGGCGCCCAGGCAACCGGCCAATCTGAAGTGGGTGGGCAAGCGAATCATGAGAACCTCCTTTGAACGAGAACCTGGCGAGCAGGGACGATCAAAGTTAGGCGCCGGCCTTTTGCGCTTCACCCTTCAACGAGAGGACGACTGCCGCTCCTAGGGGGCGTCTCCTAGGGGGACGTTTCTAGGGGCTTGGGGGACAGCGAATGCCGCGCGACCCCGCGGTTAGGGTAGCCGGCGCCGACGATTGCGTGACGCGCGATCAAGGCAATCACGTTTCGCGCGCCATCGCGCACGCCAATTGCCGGGGCCGTTCGTCCGGTGCCTGGGCGGTGCCCCGCGCCGAACGGTAGGGGGGGTGTTCAGCGTGGCATCCAGAGGCGGCCTCGTAGAATCGAGGGTTGCATGGCATCTGCGCCGTGCTGCCAAAGGAGCTAGAGCCACATGGCTGGACATTCCAAGTGGGCCAATATTCAGCATCGCAAAGGCCGTCAGGACGAGAAGCGCGGCAAGATCTGGACCCGCATCATTCGTGAAATCAGCGTCGCCGCGCGCCAGGGTGGCCCGGACATCAAGGACAACCCGCGCCTGCGCCTGGCCGTCGACAAGGCCAAGGCGGCCAACATGCCGGCCGACCGCATCAAGTACAACATCGACAAGGCCAGCGGCAATATCGATGGCCTGACCTACGAAGAAATCCGCTACGAAGGCTATGGCATCGCCGGTGCGGCCATCATGATCGACACGATGACGGACAACCGCGTCCGCACCGTGGCCGAGGTGCGTCACGCCTTCAGCAAGTACGGCGGCAACATGGGCACGGATGGTTCCGTGGCCTTCCAGTTCAAGCATTGCGGCCAGCTGCTGTTCGCGCCCGGCACGTCGGAAGACAAGGTCATGGAAGTGGCGCTGGAAGCCGGTGCCGAGGACGTCATCAGCGGTGACGACGGCGCCATCGAGGTGCTGACCTCGCCCGCCGACTACGAAGCCGTCAAGGCCGCGCTGGAAGCCGCCGGCCTGGTGCCCGAGCTGTCCGAAGTGACGATGCGGGCCGAGAACACTGTTCCGTTGAGCGGCGAGGATGCCGAGCGCATGCAGAAGCTGCTGGACATCATCGAAGACCTGGACGACACCCAAGCCGTCTATCACAACGCTGAATTGAACTGATGCGAGTCTTAGTCATTGGCAACGGTGGCCGCGAGCACGCGCTGGCCTGGAAGCTGGCCCAGGGTGAACGTGTCAGCCAGGTGTTCGTCGCACCCGGCAACGGCGGCACGGCCCGCGACGAGCGGCTGCAGACGGTGCCGATCGGCATGACCGACGTGAAGGCCCTGGCCGATTTCGCCGTCGACCAGAAGATCACGCTGACCGTCGTCGGCCCCGAGGCGTCGCTGGCGGCCGGTGTGGTCGACGAGTTCCGCGCGCGCGGCCTGCGCATCTTCGGCCCCACCAAGGCCGCCGCCCAGCTCGAAAGCTCCAAGGCCTTCGCCAAGGACTTCATGAAGCGCCACGGCATCCCGACGGCGGCCTACGAGACCTTCACCGACCCGGCCGCCGCCCACGCCTATGTGGACGGCCGCGGCGCCCCCATCGTCATCAAGGCCGACGGCCTGGCGGCGGGCAAGGGCGTCGTCGTCGCGATGACGCTGGCCGAGGCCCACGAGGCGATCTCGTGGATCCTGGAAGACAACAAGCTCGGCGTGACGCACAACGCCGGTGGTGCGCGTGTCGTCATCGAGGACTTCCTCGCCGGCGAGGAGGCCAGCTTCATCGTCGTCTGCGACGGCAAGCAGGTCGTGTCCCTGGCCACCAGCCAGGACCACAAGCGCCTGCTGGACGGCGATGCCGGCCCCAACACCGGTGGCATGGGCGCCTACTCGCCCGCGCCCGTCGTCACGCCCAATGTGCATGCCAAGGTCATGCACGAGATCATCCAGCCGACCATCGCCGGCATGGCCAAGGACGGTCATCCCTTCACCGGCTTCCTGTACGCCGGGTTGATGATCGACGACCATGGCCAGCCGAGCACCGTCGAGTTCAACACCCGCATGGGCGACCCCGAGACCCAGCCCATCATGATGCGCATGAAGAGCGACCTCTTCGAGCTGATGATGCACGCCACCGACGGCACGCTGGACCAGGTCGAATTGCAATGGGACCGCCGCGTCGCGCTCGGCGTCGTGCTGGCGGCCGAGGGCTATCCGCTGAACCCGCGCAAGGGCGACGCCATCAGCGGCCTGCCGCAGGACGAAGACGAGGCCATGGTCTTCCACGCCGGCACGGCGATGGTCGACGGCACGCTGGTCACCAGCGGCGGCCGCGTGCTCTGCGTGACGGCGCTGGGTGAATCCGTGCGCACCGCGGCGCAGAGCGCCTACGACGTGGCCTCGGGCATCCAGTTCGCGGGCCGCCAGTACCGTTCCGACATCGGCCACCGGGCCCTCAAGCGTTGACCACGGCGCCCACCGTCCTGACCGGGCCGTTGCACCCCCACGGCCACCAGAGCCGCCTGGCGCGTGGGCTGCTGCGCCTGTTCGGCTGGACGGTGGAATCTCCCGGCCTGCCGGCCGAGCAGGGCGTCATCCTCGTCTATCCGCACACGTCCAACTGGGACTTCGTCATCGGCGTGCTGGCCAAATGGGCCCTCGGCCTGCATTTGCGCTTCTGGGGCAAGGACAGCCTCTTCAAGGTGCCGCTGCTGGGCGGCTGGGTGCGCTGGATCGGTGGCGTGGCGGTGGACCGCAGCAGCCGGCACGGCATCGTGGGCGACACGGTCCAGCAGATGCAGGCGGCCGCGGCGCGCGGCGAGCGCTTCTGGCTGGCCGCGGCGCCCGAGGGCACGCGCTCGCTGAAGAGCGGCTGGCGCACCGGGGCCTACCAGGTGGCGGTCCAGGCCGGCGTGCCGGTCGGGCTGTGCTATTTCGATTTCCAGCAGCGCGTGGTGTCGCTGACGCGCTTCGTCAAGCTGACCGGCGACGTCGACGCCGACTTCGCGGCCTTCGCCGCCTACCTCGGCCCGCGTGTCGGCAAGCGCCCCGAGCTGGCCAGCCCCATCCGCCCGCGCACATGAACACGCAAGCCGTTCGCGACTATCTGCTTGGGCTGCAGCAGCGCATCGTCACCGCGCTGGAGGCGGCCGACGGCAATGCCTTCGTCAGCGACGGCTGGACGCGCGAGCCCGGCGGCCGGCTCGAGGGCGACGGCCTGTCGCGCCTCATCGAGGGCGGCGCGGTGTTCGAGCGCGGCGGCGTCAATTTCTCGCATGTGAAGGGCCGGGTGCTGCCGCCATCGGCCACCCAGCATCGCCCCGAGCTGGCCGGCGCGCCCTTCGAGGCGATGGGCGTGTCGCTGGTCATGCACCCGCACAACCCCTTCGTGCCGACCGTGCACATGAATGTGCGGGCCTTCATCGCGCTGCCGCCCGACGCAGCTGCCGTGACCTGGTTCGGTGGCGGCATGGACCTGACGCCCTATTACGGCTATGAGCGCGATGCCCAGCACTTCCATCGCGTCTGCCGCGATGCGCTCAGCGCCCATGGGGCCGAGCTGCATCCCAGGTTCAAGGCCTGGTGCGACGACTACTTCTTCCTGAAGCACCGCAATGAGCCGCGCGGCGTCGGCGGCATCTTCTTCGACGACTTTGCCGACGGCGGCTTTGACGCCGGCTTCGCGCTGATCCGTTCGGTGGGCGACGCCTTCCTGCAGGCCTATCTGCCCATCGTCGAGCGCCGCCAGGGCTATGCCTACGGCGAGCGCGAGCGTGATTTCCAGGCTTACCGCCGGGGCCGCTATGTCGAGTTCAACCTGGTCTGGGACCGTGGCACATTGTTCGGGTTGCAGTCCGGTGGCCGCACCGAATCCATCCTGATGTCCATGCCCCCGCAAGTGAAGTGGCGCTACGACTGGACGCCCGAGGCGGGCACGCCCGAGGCGCGGCTGTACAGCGACTTCCTGCGCCCGCGTGACTGGGCCGACGAAACCCCGACGGCGCTATGGCTGTGAAGCTGGCCATCTTCGGCGGCAGTTTCGACCCGCCCCATCTTGGCCACCTGGCCTTTGCCCGCTTTGCGCTGGACGCGCTGGCGCCCGAGCGCATGGTCTGGCTGCCCGCCGGCCGGCAGTGGCAGAAGCCCGACCAGATCATGGCCGCGGCCGTGCACCGCTCCGGCATGATCAAGCGCCTCATCGCCGGCGAACCGCGCTTCGTGCTCGACGAGCGTGAACTGCATCGCCGTGGCCCGAGCTTCACGGCCGACACGCTGCGTGAGTTCGCTGGCCAGAACCCCGGTGCCGAGCTGATGTTCCTGATCGGCCAGGATCAGTACTCGCGCCTGCCGAGCTGGTACCAGGTCGAGACCGTCACGACGCTGGCGACACTGGTCGTCGTGCCGCGCGCCGGCGAGGCCGTCGTCACGCCGCCGGGCCTGCCGGCTCACCGGCTGCAGGTGTTGGACCTGCCCGACACCCCCCTTTCGTCCACCGCCGTGCGCGACGCTGTTGCGCGCGGCGAGGACATCAGCCCCATGGTGGGCGCCGAGGTGGCGAGCTATATTGCCTCGCACCGCCTCTACGAGAAGAAGTACTGAATGGACATCCGCAAGCTGCAACGCGCCATCGTCGATGGTCTCGAGGACGTGAAGGCCCAGAACATCGTCGTGTTCAACACCGAGCATCTGTCGCCACTGTTCGAACGCGTCATCATCGCGTCGGGCACGAGCAACCGGCAGACCAAGGCCTTGGCCTCCAGCGTGCGCGAGACCGTCAAGGGCCGCGGCATGCAGGTCATGCGCACCGAAGGCGAGGACAACGGTGAATGGATCATCGTGGACTGCGGCGCCGCCGTCGTGCACGTGATGCAGCCCGCCATCCGCGACTACTACCACCTCGAGGAAATCTGGGGCGACAAGCCGGTCAAGCTCAAGCTCGGCTCGGCCGAGGTCAAGCTGGTGAAGGCGTCCGAGGATGTGTCGGCCAAGCCTGGCAAGACGACCGCCAAGAAGCCGGGCAAGCCGCTGGGTCCCGTGGGCGTGAAGCCTGCCAAGCCGGCTGCCGCAGCCAAGAAGGCCGCGCCGGCCGCCAAGAAACCCGCGGCCAAGAAGTCGCCCCGCCATGTCGTCGACGCCAAGACGCCGGCGACCAAGACCATGACGGTCGGTGCGACCAAACCCGCCGGCAAGAAGCCCGCAGCCAAGAAGACGCCCGTCAAGACCACGGTGGGCGTGAAGAAGGCAGCACCCGCCAAGACCGCGGCCAAGCCAGCGGCCAAGAAGGTCCCGGCCAAGAAGGCAGCTCCGAAGAGGGGCTGATGCGCCTCTTCCTGGTCGCCGTGGGCCAGCGCCAGCCGGCCTGGGCCGACACCGCCTACGAGGACTTCGCCAAGCGCTTTCCGCCCGAGCTCAAGCTGGAGTTGAAGGCCGTCAAGGCCGAGACGCGTGGCAGCAAGACGGCCGAGCAACTGATGGCCGCCGAAGCCGCACGCATCGAGGCGGCTTTGCAGTCATCAGGAAGAGGCGTGCGCCGCATCATCCTGGACGAGCGCGGCGAGCGCCGCACCTCGGTGCAACTGGCCGAGCGTCTCAAGCTGTGGATGGGCGAGGGCCGCGACGCCGCCCTCATCATCGGCGGGCCTGACGGCCTGCATCCCGACTTGAAGGCCACGGCCGACGAGACGCTGCGTCTGTCCGACCTGACCTTGCCCCACGCCTTTGCGCGCGTGCTGCTGGCCGAAGGCCTTTATCGGGCCTGGACCGTGACTACCGGCCACCCTTATCACCGTGAGTGACATGACAGCCCCCAAGACGACTTCGTCGTCGGCCCCCCAGGGGGGCGCGTCCGGCTCGGGGCGGCCCGTCGCCGGACCGTTCATCTACCTCGCCTCGCAAAGCCCGCGCCGCCGCCAGCTGCTGGAGCAACTGGGTGTTCGGCAAGAGCTGCTGCTGCCCGGTGCCGACGAGGATGCGGAGGCGCTGGAGGCAGTCCAGGCGGATGAGGTGCCGGAGACCTATTGCGCCCGCGTCACGGCGGCCAAACTCGACGCAGCCCTGGTCCGGCTCAATGTGCGCGGCCTGGCGCCAGCGCCCATCCTGTGCGCCGACACGACGGTGGCCGTCGATGGCCTCATCCTCGGCAAGCCTGCCGACGATGCCGATGCGGCGCGCATGCTGGCGCTGATGTCCGGCCGCACCCACCGCGTCATCACCGCCGTTGCCGTGGCCGATGCCACGCGCCGCGTGGCGGCATTGAATGTGTCGCAGGTGGATTTCGCGCCGCTGTCCGCCGCCCAGATCGACCGCTACGTCGCCAGCCGCGAGCCCTTCGGCAAGGCTGGCGCCTACGCCATCCAGAGCCAGGCGGCGGCCTGGATCGTGAAGATTGCCGGCAGCTACTCGGGCATCATGGGGTTGCCCCTCTTTGAGACGGCGCAGCTGTTGGACAAATTCGGCTTTGAGTTTTGACGGTGAGTTTTGATGCGTGCCGCCTCGGCCGGCGGCACGCATCAGCATTCAAAGGCTAGAGATGGAAGACATCCTGATCAACTGGTCACCGCAGGAGACGCGGGTGGCCGTGGTCGAGAACGGCGCGGTGCAGGAGCTGCACCTCGAGCGCACGTTGGAACGGGGCCTGGTGGGCAACGTCTACCTCGGCAAGGTCGTGCGCGTGCTGCCCGGCATGCAGTCGGCCTTCATCGACATCGGCCTGGAACGTGCCGCCTTCCTGCATGTCGCCGACTTGCACAGTGCCTCGCAGTTCGGCCATGGCCGGCACCAGAACGGCCATGGCGCCGAAGTGCCGCCCACACCCATCGAGCGCCTCGTCTTCGAGGGCCAGCCGCTGACGGTGCAGGTCATCAAGGACCCCATCGGCACCAAGGGGGCGCGCCTGTCCAGCCAGATCAGCATTGCCGGGCGCATGCTGGTCTATCTGCCGCAGGACGAGCACATCGGCATCAGCCAGAAGATCGGCTCGCCCGAGGCGCGCGAGGCGCTGCGGGCGCGCATGGTCACTCTGGTGGGCACCAAGGAGCAGGGCGGTGGCGGCGGCTTCATCCTGCGCACGAACGCGGAGGATGCCTCGGACGAGGAACTGGGCGCCGACATCGCCTATCTGCGCAAGACCTGGCAGCAGATCCGCGCGGGTGCGCTGACGACGCCGCCGGCCAGCCTGTTGCATCAGGACCTGAGCCTGGTCGAGCGCGTGCTGCGCGACCTGACGAGTGAGCGCACCGGCTCCATCCGCATCGACTCCAAGATGCAGTACGACGTGCTGCGCGGCTTTGGCGAGACCTTCATGCCGGCCGCGACGGCCAAGCTGGAGCACTACCGCGGCGAGCGGCCCATCTTCGACCTGTGCAATGTCGACGCCGAGATCGCCCGCGCGCTGGCGCGCAAGGTGGAGCTGAAGTCCGGCGGCTCGCTGGTGTTCGACCAGACCGAGGCGATGACGACCATCGACGTCAACACCGGCGGCTTCGTCGGCGCCAAGAACTTCGACGACACCATCTTCAAGACCAACCTCGAGGCGGCGGGCTCGATCGCGCGCCAGCTGAGGCTGCGCAACCTGGGCGGCATCATCATCGTCGACTTCATCGACATGACGCGCGAGGAGCACAAGACCGCCGTGCTGGCGGAGTTCCGCAAGCAGCTGGGTCGCGACCGCACCAAGGTCACCGTCGGTGGTTTCACGCAGCTCGGCCTGGTCGAGATGACGAGGAAGCGCACGCGCGAGTCGCTCGCCCGCATGCTCTGCGAGCCCTGCCCGACCTGCGAGGGCCGCGGCCAGGTGAAGACGGCGCGCTCGGTCTGCTACGACATCCTGCGCGAGATCCTGCGCGAGGCGCGCCAGTTCTCGCCCCGCGAGTTCCGCGTCGTCGCCGCGGCCAATGTCGTCGAGATGATGCTCGACGAGGAGAGCGCCCATCTGGCCGGCCTGTCCGATTTCATCGGCAAGCCCATCTCGCTGACCGCCGAGCCGACCAACCAGACGGAACATTACGACATCGTCCTACTCTGAGGTGGCGCGGCGCTGCGGCAGAATTCCGGACCGCACTGCAAAGCCCACCGCATGATCTCTCGCCGTCTCAGCCTTGCCGCGCTCGCGGCCTTCCCTGCCGCCTCGGCGTTGGCCCAGGTACGCATCGACATCGCCGGCGTCGGCGGCACCCGCATCCCGGTGGCCATCGTCGACTTCCGCGACGATGCCAAGGCCTCGGCCCAGCCCATTGCCGCCATCGTGCGCGCCGACCTGGAGCGCAGCGGCCTGTTCCGCAGCGTCGACGCGCCCGCCGGCCTGAACGAGACGAGCAGCCCGGCCTGGTCCGACTGGAAGGCCCGCCAGGCCGACGCGCTGGCGGCGGGCTCGGTCACGCGCCTGGCCGACGGGCGGCTGGACATCCGTTTCAAGCTCTGGGATGTGGCCAAGGGGACCGAGCTTGTCGGCCAGGCCCAGGCCATCCATCCCGACGATGCCCGCCTCGCCGCCCACCGCATCGCCGACACCATCTACGAAAAGCTCATCGGCGACAAAGGTGTGTTCGCCACGCGCATGGCCTATGTCACCAAGGCCGGCCCGCGCTACAGCCTCGTCGTCGCCGATGCCGATGGCGAGGGCGCCAAGATCGCGTTGACCAGCCCCGACCCCATCATCTCGCCCGCCTGGGCGCCCAATGGCCGCGAGCTGGCCTATGTGAGCTTCGAGAGCCGCAAGGCCACCGTGCGCATCCAGGACGTACAGACCGGCGGTCGCCGCGTGCTGGCCGACTTCAAGGGCACCAACAGCGCGCCGGCCTGGTCGCCGGATGGCCAGCAGCTGGTGCTCAGCCTGTCGCGCGACGGCGGCACCCAGCTTTTCGTCATCAACCGTGACGGCTCCGGCCTGCGCCGTCTCACGCAAAGTGGCTCCATCGACACCGAGGCCTGCTACTCGCCCGATGGCAGCAAGATCTATTTCGTCAGCGACCGCGGCGGCGGCCCGCAGATCTACCGCATGCCGGCCAGCGGCGGCAGCGCCGAGCGCGTGACCTTCAGCGGCAACTACAACATCAGCCCGGCCGTCAGCCCCGATGGCCGCACGCTGGCCTACATCACCCGTCTGGGCGGAGCCTTCCGGCTGTCGGTGATGGACCTCGGCACCGGCCAGTCCCAGCAGATCAGCGAGGCCAATGACGACGAGAGCCCGGCCTTCGCGCCCAACGGCAAGCTGATCGTCTATGCGAGCCGCGCCGGCGGCAAGGAAGTGCTGATGACGACGACGCTGGACGGCAAGATCAAGACGCCCCTGCTGGTTACGCTTGCCGAGGTTCGTGAGCCCACCTGGGGCCCATTTACACGCTAGTAACTTGACAGTTCGCACCATGTTGGACAATGCAGCGCCCGCGCCGCCGCATGGTGCCGTGCCCCCCACCCCCCCGCCCCCGTCTGTTGTGGAGACTATTCGAATGAAACTGACCCGCTTTGCGCTCCCCCTGATTGCCGCCGCCGCTCTGGCTGGCTGCAGCTCCGCCGTCAAACTGGACGATCCCGCGCCGGTCGAGACGCGCCAGCCCACGCCGCCCCCGGCGACTCCTGAGCAGAAGCCGACGACCGCGCAGACCGCTGTCCCGACGGTCGACCTGTTCAGTCAGTACACGCAGGAAGTCAACAAGGGTGCCAATCGCGTCGTCTACTTCGACTACGACAGCGACGTGGTCAAGGAAGAGTACCGCGGCCTGATCGACCTGCACGCCAAGCGCCTGAAGGCCCGTTCCCAGGCCGTGCTGAACCTCGAAGGCCACACCGACGAGCGCGGTGGTCGTGAATACAACCTGGCCCTGGGCCAGCGTCGTGCCGAAGCCGTCGCCAAGTCGCTGACGCTGCTCGGCGCCCAAGCCAGCCAGGTCGAGGCCGTCAGCTTCGGCAAGGAGCGCCCCGCCGTTCAAGGTGGTGGTGAAGAAGCCTGGGCCAAGAACCGCCGCGTCGAGCTCAAGGACAAGTGACAGTGATGCGCGCTCTGCGACTGACCTTCGTGGCTCTGGCCGCGGGCGCGGCCTTCATGCAGCCTGCCCGGGCGGGCCTGTTCGAGGATGACGAAGCCCGCAAGGCCATCCTCGAACTGCGCGCCCAGGTCAAGGCCAACGAGGATGCCGCCAAGCGGCGGGACGAGCAGCTGAATTCGCTGGTCCAGGATCAGCTCCAGCCGCTGCGCCGCAGCATGCTGGACCTGAACGGCCAGATCGACGCGCTGCGCGCCGAGATCGCCAAGCTGCGTGGCGCCAACGAGCAACTCGCCCGCGACCTGGCCGACACCCAGCGCAAGCTGACCGACCAGTCGCAGTCCGTCGAAGCGCGCTTCAAGCCGCTGGAGCCGCAGAAGGTCAGCCTCGATGGCCGCGAGTTCCAGGTCAACCCCGACGAGCGCAACCAGTACGAAGCCGCCATCGGCCTCGTGCGCCGCGGCGACTTTGCCGAGGCGGTGGCCGCGTTGAATGCCTTCCTGAAGCGTTACTCCGCCAGTGGCTACACCGACTCGGTGCGCTTCTGGCTCGGCAATGCCCAGTACGGCAAGCGCGACTACAAGGACGCCATCGCCACCTTCAAGACCTTCATCGCCGGCAACGCCGACCATCCGCGCGCGGCCGAAGCCCTGCTCGCGCTGGCCAACTGCCAGATCGAGCTGAAGGACAACAAGGGTGCGCGCCGCAGCCTCGAAGACCTCATCAAGGCCTATCCCGGCACCGAGGCCGCGCAAGCGGGCAAGGAACGCCTGCACGCCCTGAAGTGACGACTGTGGATCAGCTCGACGCTGATCTGGAGCGCCGCTTCGGTGGCCTGCGCCGCCTGCACGGCGACGCCGCCTACCAGCGCCTGCGCGCCGCGCGTTTCGCGGTCGTGGGCCTGGGCGGCGTCGGCTCCTGGGCCGTCGAGGCCCTGGCGCGCAGCGGCGTCGCCGAGCTCACGCTGATCGACCTGGACCAGGTCTCCGAATCCAACATCAACCGCCAGATCCAGGCCCTGGGCTCGACCGTCGGCATGGCCAAGGCCGAGGCGCTGCGCCAGCGCATCGCCGACATCCAACCCGGCTGCGCCGTGCGTGTCATCGAGGAGTTCGTCGAGCCCGACAACTGGCCGGGCCTGATCGGTGGCGCCGAGTTCGACGGCCTCATCGACTGCTGCGACCAGGTTCGCGCCAAGGCCACGCTCGCCGCCTGGGCGCGTGAGCAGCGCCTGCCCTTCGTCACCGTCGGCGCCGCCGGCGGCAAGCGCGAACCGCATCGCGTGCAACTCGACGATCTCAGCGCCACGACCCACGACCCGCTGCTGGCTTCGCTGCGCCAGCGCCTGCGCAAGCACCACGCGGCGCCGCGGGCCGGCAAGATGGATGTCGCCTGCGTCTACTCGCGCGAGCCGGTGCACCTGCCGCAGCAGGGCGAGGGTGATGCCTGTGATGTGGATGGCAGTCTGAACTGCCATGGCTACGGTTCCAGCGTTACCGTCACGGCGACCTTCGGCCTGTGCGCTGCCGCCGAACTGCAGCGCCTGCACCTGAATCGAAATCCGGTTTGACAACCGCGCACGAACTTCTTGCGGAGCCCTCAAAAACCTGCCTATAATGGCGGGCTCTGCTTGACACGGGACGTTAGCTCAGTCGGTAGAGCAGCGGACTTTTAATCCGTTGGTCGCAGGTTCGAATCCTGCACGTCCCACCAGAATTTAGAGCGGTGATTCGACGGAATCCACGCTACAATCTTTGGCTCAGCTAGGCAGTATCAAGCTGAATCAGGGCTCTTAGCTCAGTTGGTAGAGCAGCGGACTCTTAATCCGTAGGTCGAGTGTTCGAGTCACTCAGGGCCCACCAAAATTAAGAAAGAAAAAGGACTTGGCGAGAGCCAGGTCCTTTTTTCTTGCCCGCTTGGCGCAAAGGCCCAGCCTGAACGACCTCAAAGGGCCAGCAAGGCCTTGGCCCGGGCCAGATGCTCCAGGCGGTCATCCAGGCCGTTGTAGCCGCCATTGATGCGCTTGGTGACGGCCTTGGCGTCGTCGGCTTCGGCGAGCGGGCCGATGTTGCGGTCCTTCCAGAACCAGCAGGCCACATCCACGCAGGCGAAGGGGTCGAGCGCCACCTTGGTGGGGTCGCCGACGTAGTCGATGCCGGTGAACTTGCTGTACTGCTGGTAGTTGTTGCGGCCGGTCAGCTGGATCAGGCCGCGGCCCTTGAAGCGCACGCCGTCGCCGGCCTGGCTGTTGCCGAGGTCGGTGCGGCCCTCGTAGGCGCTGCCGCTGGCGAGCTCCTCGGCATAGAGCAGCGAGCCCGACTCGTGAGCGAGCTGGGCGATGAAATGGGCGATCTGCCGCGGCGTGTCGATGCCGTAGCGCGTCATGCCCTTCACCAGCGGATCGAAGTAGAGGTCGATGCGCTTTTGCATCGCCCGCGGCATGACGATCTCGAGCTTTTCCTTGGTCGCGCCGGGCGGCAGGCCCGCCAGCAGCCGGGCCATGGTGGCATCACCCGGCGTCACGAGGCCATCCGACTCCGCCAAGCCCATGGCGCGGGTCTCGAAGGCGCGGATCGCGTCGATGCTGTTGGGGCCGATCTGGCCGTCCACCTCCAGCTTCTTCTGCGCCGCACCACTCCAGGCCTCGCTGTTCATGTTGAGCAGGATCTGGATGATGCGAACGTCGGCAACGTCATTGCGGGCACCCTGCCCGACGCTCTTGGCAATGCACATGATGCGTGCTCCCGGAGAAAGTAGGAAGCGCCGACCTTATGCGCCCGCCGCCGCCTGCGAATCCCCAATCAGCAGGATGCGGTGGCCAACGCGCCGTCGGTCTGCAGCATGCGGTCCCACCAGGGCGTGTCGCCGATCTCGGCGCGCAGATGGTCGATGAAGAGCCTGGCCTTGGTGGCGTGGCTGCGCCCCGGCAGGCGCACGGCGTGGATGCCGGGCATGCCGGGCGAGGCCGGCGCCTGGGCTTCTTCAGGGAAGAGGGCGATCAAGTCGCCGCAGCGCAGCGGGTCGCAGACCACCCAGGTCGCGATATGCAGCACGCCCAGGCCCTGCAGCGCGGCCTGCAGCATGCTGTCCTTGTCATCCGTCCTGAACTTGCCGCGCACCGGCAGCGGCTGGTTGCGGTTCACGCCCGCGTAGCGCCAGACAAAGCTCGGCGCCGGCGGCGAGGCCACGGTGATGCAGTCGTGTTGCAGCAAGTCCTCGGGTGTCTTCGGCCGGCCCATGCGGGCCAGATAGGCCGGGCTGGCGCAGGTGACCAGGCGCACCGGCGCCAGCGTCGTCGCGCGCAGATCGCTGTCGGGCAGCAGGCCGATGCGGATAGCTACGTCCATGCGCTGTTCGGACAGGTCGACGATCTGGTCGACCAGATGCAGGTCGACCTCGATGTCCGGGTAGCGGCGCAGGAAGCTCGCCAGCGCCCCGACGACATGGCGGCGGCCGAAGACCGTCGGCGCCGTCACCGTCAGCAGGCCGCGCGGCTCGGCGTCGCCGGCGAGGAGCAGAAGGGCTTCTTCCAGGGCGCGGCCGCTTCGCTGACGCCCTATGTGCAGGCCGGCCGCTTCGCTCCCTTCGAGCGCGACGGCGAGATCCTGCCCGGCATCCGCGCGCTGCAGGCCCATGGCCACACCGCCGGCCACAGCGTCTACGCGGTCGAAAGTGAAGGCAGGCGCCTGGTGCTGGTCGGCGACCTCATCCATGTCGCGTCGGTGCAGCTGGCCGCGCCCGAAGTCACCATCGCCTTCGACACCGACGAGCCCCAGGCCGCCAAGACCCGTGCCCGCGTGTTCGCCGAACTGGCCAAGGATGGCAGCCTCGTCGCGGTGACGCACTTCAACTTCCCTGGCGTCGGCCGCCTGCGGCAGGTCGGCAAGGGCTGGCAGTGGCTGCCGCTGGACTACAGCAGCCAGGTGCGCTGAAGCGGGGCGTTATGGGCTCAGGGCGTCAGCGGACGGATGCTGACGCCCAGGCTGCCGGGCGGGTGCAGCTCGTTGAACAGCTGCCAGACGCGGCCGCTGCGCGCCACCTGGCCCAGCGCCTGGCGCAGCGTGCGCCGGTCGGCCTCGTTCAGGGCGCGACGCGACAGATAGAGGCCGCTGGCGTGCCAGCCCAGCTCGTCCAGCGGCTCGACGCGCAGGCGCTTCAGCAGTGGCGCCAGCTCGGGCTCGATGACCAGGGTGCCGACGAGGATGGACGCCGTCATGACCGTGGCCTGGGCCAGGCCCTGGCGCAGTGCGCGGGCGACGCCGCTGGCGTCGGCCTCTTCGACCAGGCGCTGGCGTTGGCGCAACGTCGCGATGGCCGCGTCGTAGGTCGGGCCGAAAGAGAAGCCGCGCACGACGACGAGCTTGTAGTCCGGCTGGGCCAGCAGTTCGGCGAGGGAGCGCGGCACCGTTGCCTCGGCGTCCAGCGTCAGCAGGCTGGCCCGCACCTGGATCAGCGGCACGAATTCGCCTGCGGCGTCACGCGCGGGCGTGGCCGAGGCCGGGATGAGCAGGTCCGCCTGGCCGGCGTCGAACAGGCTCTGCAGCCGGGCCCGCGGCACCTTGTGCATGTCGATCCGGCAGTGGGCGTTCGCAGCCAGCTCGCGCAGCACCGTCGGGTAGATGCCCTGGGCCTGGCCCTCCTCGAAGCTGACGCTCAGGCCGATGGGGGACATGGGCACGTTGATGGGGCGCGTGCAGGCGGCCTGGGCCACTGCTGCAGCCAGCCAGCCCCAGAGCAACAAGCCCGATCGCGCCCTTGCGTTCATGCCCCTCGGTTCCGAGATTCTTTCGGCCCATTGTGCGCGACTTGCCGCTCCAGTGCGTCGAACAGCAGTTGCACGGCCACGGCCAGGGCCGCGGCGGGCAGGGCGCCGGCCAGCATCAGCGTGCTGTCGTTGACGGCCAGGCCCGCGACGATGCGCTCGCCCAGGCCGCCGGCGCCGACAAAGGCCGCCACCGTCGCCGTGCCGACGTTGGTGACGGCCGCCGTCTTCACGCCGGCCATCAAGGTCGGCAGGGCCAGCGGCAGCTCGATGGCGCGCAGCGTCTGCCCGCGCGTCAGGCCCAGCGCCAGCGCGGATTCGCTCAGCCCCCTGGGCACCGCCTGCAGCCCCGCATGCGTGTTGCGCACGATGGGCAGCAGCGCATAGACGAACAGGGCCAGCAGGGCCGGCAGGAAGCCGATGCGGCCGACGAAGGCGATCAGGAAGGCCAGCAGCGCCAGCGAGGGCAGGGTCTGCAACAGCCCCGCCACGGCCATCACCGGCGCGGCCAGGCGTGGCAGGCGGTGGGCGGCGATGCCCAGCGGCACGGCCACCGCGATGGCCAGCGCCACCGAGGCCAGCACCAGGGCCAGATGCTGGACGAGCAGCTTCATCAGGTCGGGCGCCAGCAGGCGGTCCAGCAGGCCCTGCCGCGCCGCGGTGTCCGGCGCCGATTGCAGAAAACTTTTCGCAACATCGGTAAACGGGCGTCGGTCCAGCTCCGCGGCCGCGTTCAGGCGGGTCATTTCGGCCTCCGTCAGGCGACCGGCCAGGCCCTGCAGCGGCCGCTCGTCGACGCCGGCGCGCAGCAGCAGCAGGGCGTCATAGCGCGGAAAGAAGCCGCGGTCGTCGCGCAGCACACGCACGGCCTGGCGGGCCAACTGGGCGTCGGTCGTGTAGACGTCGATGAGATCGACCTGGCCGTTCGCCAGCGCCTGGTAGGCCAGGCCATGGTCCAGGCCGGCGCCCGGTTGCTGCTTCAGGCCATAGGCGCCCTGCAGGGCCGGCCAGCCATCGGCGCGGGCCAGGAATTCATGCGACAGGCCGGGCTTGAGCGCGGGCGCCTTGCGGGCCAATTCCGAAATCGTTGCGATGCCCAGCCGCGCCGCGTCTGCCTCGCGCATGGCCAGCGCATAGCTGTTGTTGAAGCCCAGCGGCACGGCGGCCTTCAGGCCGAGCGGCTTCAACCACGCGTTGATCTGCGCCAACGGCGCCTGCGCGTCGGCCGCGGCCTCGCGCTTGAGCAGCTCGCGGACGATGGTGCCGGTGTATTCGGGGTAGAGGTCGATCTGGCCCTGCTGCAGCGCCGCCGCCAGGATGGCCGTGTTGCCCAGGCCCTGGCGGTGCTCGGCGGCAATGCCCTGGGCGGCCAGGGTCTGCGTGACGATCTCGCCGAGCAGATAGCTCTCGGTGAAACGCTTGGAGCCCACTTGCAGCGCTGGCGTGCCAGCAGCGCCAGGAACGCCATTTGCCCCAGCAGCAACCCACGCCGTCAGCAGGGTCAGCAGCAGCAGGACTTGCCGACGGATGTTCATTCCCTCATGGTGCCTCATGGCGGTCCCTGCCGTGTCGGACTCGCCCTACATGCGAGTGCCATCGTGTCCGAATGCAACCAGGCCCGACCCTGTCTAGAGTTGGAGACATTGTTTTCAGAGGAGGTCATCATGCCGCGCGCTACCGATCATCTGCTGCGTCAGCACCTGGAAAGCCTCGGTGCCCACTTGCGCCAGTGCCGCACCTTGTCGGACCGCCGCCTGCGCATGCTGAGCTCCCTGGAGGCGCTGGACTCGGCCATCGGCGAGAGGCTGTTCACGACGGTGGTCATGGGCAGCGTCTTCATGGCTGCGGTCCTGAGCCTGGTCGTCTGAGCCCTTCCTGCCCCATCGAAGCGGCCCCACGGGGCCGCTTCTTCTTTGGCTTTCAGAATGCCGCCGCCGGTTCCGGCTGGCGGGCGGGCTGGGTGTCCGTGACCGGCACCCMCAGCCGCAGGTCGCCGTCGGCCTCGCCCAGCGCCAGCGTCGAGCCCGGCGTGACGATGCGATAGCCGGCCGGTGGCGCCGTGCCCGCACCGGTCGGTGYGCGCTGCAGCATCACCTCGATGCGCCGGCCCTGGTGCAGCAGCCGCACGCGCGCCTGGGCCCAGTGCGGCGGCAGGCAGGGCTGCACGCGCAGCAGGCCGTCCGCCAGCTTCACGCCGCACAGCGATTCGACGGCCGCGCGCAACAGCCAGCCTGCCGCGCCCGTGTACCAGCTCCAGCCCCCGCGGCCGGCATGCGGTGCGGCCGCCTCGATGTCGCCGGCCACGGCAAAGGGTTCCAGTCCGTAAGCCGCGCCATGCGCGCCGCGATGGGCCGGGCTGATGGCGGTGAAGGCGGCCCAGGCACGCTCAGCCTGGCCGAGCTTGGCGCTGGCCATCAAGGCCCAGGTGGCGGCATGGTTGTACTGGCCGCCGTTCTCGCGCACGCCGCCGGGGTAGGCCTGGATGTAGCCGGCCGGCGGCTGGTGGTCCTTCAGCGGCGGCCACAGCAGGCGCAGCAGATGGGCATCGCGGTCGTGCAGCTCGCGCCAGGCGCTGTCCAGGGCCAGGCGCGCGCGGTCGGCCTCGGCGGCGCCGGTGAGCACGGCCCAGGCCTGCACGATGAGGTCGATGCGGCACTCGGTGTCGGTGTGAGTGCCGAGAACGCTGCCGTCGTCGAACCAGCCGCGGCGATACCAGCGGCCGTCCCAGGCTTCGACATCCAGCGCCTTGGCGAGCTTGTCGCGGGCCTGGCGCCAACTGGCCGCGCGAGCCTGTTCGCCGCGGGCGATGGCCAGCGGGTGCAGGGCGTCGATGACGGCGCACAGGAAGAAGCCCATCCACACCGATTCGCCGCGGCCCTCGGCGCCGACGCGGTTCATGCCGTCGTTCCAGTCGCCGGTGCCGAACAGCGGCAGGCCATGCGCGCCAACGGGCAGGCTGACGTCGATGGCGCGCGCCGCGTGCTCGTAGATGCTCGCCTGCTCATCACTGATGGCGGGCACTTCGTAGATGTCCTCGGCGCCTTCGGGCACGGGGCGGCCCTGCAGGAAGGGGACCATCTCGTCGGCCAGCGAAGTGTCGGCGGTGCGCTCGACATACAGCGCGAGCGCGAGCGCCAGCCAAAGCCGGTCGTCGGCGAAATGCGTGCGCACGCCGGCGCCGGCCGGGTCGTGCCACCAGTGCTGCACGTCCCCGGGCGGGAACTGGTGGGCCGCGTGGCGGCGGATCTGTGCGGCCAGGCGCTCGGGGGCGTGCTGCACCAGGGACATCGCGTCCTGCAGCTGGTCGCGGAAGCCGAAGGCGCCGCCGGCCTGGTAGAAGCCCGCACGGGCCCAGATGCGGCAGCCCAGCACCTGGGCCGGCAGCCAGTGGTTGATCAGCGCGTCGAAGGACGGGTCGGGCGTGTCCACCTGCACGGGCGCGCTCAGGCGCCGCCACACGTCGCGCTGGGCCGCGAGGCGCTGCAGCGGGTCCGCCGCCCAGGCCCTGGCCGCCTGCTCGCGCGCGGCGGGCAGGCTGGTGGCGTGGCCCAGCAGCACGGTGCCGTGCCAGGCGTGGCCGGGCTCCAGCCGGATGGGCACGGCCAGCAGCGCGGCGGGGTCGGTGGCGGGGCCGGCCTGGCCGTCCAGTGCATGCGGCATGACGAGGCGGCCTTCGTCGTCGAACAGCAGGCGGCGGTCGCCGCTCGCCTCGATGGTGGCCGTCCAGGGGCGGGGGCGATTCAGATCGGGCGTGAAGCCGGCATCCGCGGGCCAGGGCCACAGGGCCTGGTCGCTCGAGAGGGCCTCGATCTGGTCGGCCGTGGTGTCGCCTTCACGGGTCGGGCGCAGGGCCATCCAGGCCGTGTGGCCGCCAAAGCCGTTGAGGCCGTCGGCCTGCGTGGCCAGGGCCAGCAGCGGGCCATCGCCCTGCGGCGGCTCCAGGCGGGTGACGACGCTGCGGCGGGCGCTGCTGTCCGCACCCAGCTGCCACTGCGCGGCCGCCAGCAGGCGCAGCAGCCGCGGCGGCTTGCCGGGCGCCGCATGCAGCTCCACCTGGCATTGCTTGACGGACGTCACCGCGTCGACCGTCCAGCGCAGGCGCACCACCATGCCGGGCAGTTGGAAGGCCATGGCCGTGGCACCGGGCAGATGGGCCACGTCCTGCCTGGCGCTGGCACGGCCCAGCAGCCAGGCCTTGCCGCTGGACAGGCAGTGCAGCATCAGCCACTCGCCCGGTGAGTCCAGCAGCGCGTCGTTGGACCAGGGCGTGATCTGGTGCAGGCGGCTGTTGCCGGCCCAGGCCATGCCGGCGCCGCGCTCCGACACCTGGCAGCCGAAGTCCTCGTTGGCAATGACGTTGATCCAGGGACGCGCCGGCTGGGCGCTCTCGGTCAGCTCGAAGCGGCAGGCGCCGTTGTCGGCGTCGAAGTCACTGGCCGGGGTCTCGGCGCCTGGCGGGGCGGCGAGGGTGGACACCAGCGTCGCGCCGGCACCGCGCCTGGCCTTGGCGGCCTGCTCATGATTGATGCCCAGCCGTTCGAGCTGCTGGGCCAGTGGGCGCCCGTCGGCAAACCAGCGCACCCGTGCCAGCAGGTTCAGCGCAAAGCGGGTGTCCGGCCCCACGGTCTCGTCCGACAGCACATGCACGCGGCAGCGCCCCTGGACCTGCTGCTCGGCCAGCGAACGCAGCGCGCGCGATACCGGTGCCAGATAGGACGGCGGCTCGGCGTCCAGCACGACGACGTCCACCGGCAGCGGGCTGCCCTGGGCCTGCAGCAGCGCACACAGCTCGCGCACCATGACGACACCGGTCGGATCGGCCACACGCATCAGGATGATGGGGTCGTCGCCCGAGATGCCGTGGCGCCACAGCGCGTCGCGCTCGTAGCCGGTCTCGGGCAGGGGCAGGGTTTCGCGCGCCGCCTGCGAGGTCAGCAGCGTCTGCAGCATGAGGCCGGCGCGCCAGGCGCCCGGCGCCAGGCTGGCGCCCTGGGTGCGCACGCCGGCCATGGTGTGGGCCAGCGTCAGTGCCCGTTCGACCAGGGCCGGCTGGCGCAGCTTGTCCAGCAGATGGCTGAGCGTCTGCGGTTCGCGTGCGGCGGCGGTGGCCAGCGTCAGCGTCACGCTGGCACCGGGCGGCAGTTGCAGCACCAGGTGCAGCAGTGAGATCGGGTCGTTGCCGGTGTCCAGCATGCCGGCCGCGGTGTTGAGCCCGGCCACGTCGGTGCCCAGCAGCGCCTGCACGCCGGCATGTGCGACGACGCCGCCCGGTTGGCCAGGCAGGCCGCCGCGGGCCAGCCAATGGGCGCGGTCGGCGCCGGCACGCACGCGGTCCAGGCGCGCGCCGCCTTCCAGCTCGACGCCCACCAGCGCGTGCACGGCATGCAGGGACGCTTCGTTGGGGCTGCGCGGCAGGCGCTGCCAGTTCAGGGCCTGCTGGCCCGGTTCCCAGCGCGCCTGCAGGAAAAGCTTGCCGAAGGCCGGATGGGCCAGATCGGCCTTGGCCGGCGCCAGCACCGGCTCGAAGCTGGACACCAGGGCCAGGCGGCGCGGCCGCTGGGCGAGGTTGCGCAGCGTGATGCGGCGCAGTTCGACGTCGTCTTCCACCGCCACCCAGACCTCGGTGTGGGCGCGCAGTTCCTCACCCTCGGCGGTGAACTGGGCACTGGCCGGGTGCAGGCGGCAGCCATAGCGCCACTGCGGGCCCGGCGTGGGGCGCAGCGTCAGCGACCGCCAGGGGCTGGACTCGGGCGCGCCGTTCCAGGGCAGGTCCAGGTCGCGCAGGTGCAGATGGTGGCCGAGCAGGTCCTGCGGCAGGTCGTCGCGCCAGCGGTTCACCAGCACCTGGCCGCCCGGCTCGCCCCAGACCAGGGTGCCGCCGCCATGCTCGCGCACCATCGCGCTCAGCTTGCCGCTCCCCAGCCAGGCGGTGGCCGGCAGGGCGCGACCATGCAGCTCGGGCACAACGAGGGAGATGCGGGCGCGGCGGGGTGCGCTGCGCGTGGGCTGGGGCGGCGGTTCGCGCAATGGGGCCACCTTGTGCGGCGCACGCTCGTGCAGCAACCAGCGCACCGCGCACAGCCGTGGTTCGGCGTCGGCCCAGCGCTGCGGCGCGCCGCCGCACAGCACTTCGGTGAGCGCGACGAGGGACATGCCCTGGTGATGGCTCATCGCCGTGCCGATGCGCTGGAAGCGCTGCTTCGGCTGCGGCGCGTCGGCGGGGACCTCGGGCTGGCGGCTGGCCGTGTAGTCCAGCGCTTCGATGAAGCCGCCTTCATGCCGGGCGCCCAGCGCCTGCAGCGCGCGCAGGTTGGCGACGGCCGCGCGCGGCATCACCATGGTCGCCATCAGGCTGGCGTAGGGCGCGATGACGATCTCCTCGGGAGGCGTGTCGCGCAGTGCCAGGCTGGCCACGCCCTGCGGGCCGTATTGGTAGGCCAGGCTGTGGTCGCGCTTGGCATAGGCGCTCTCGGACACGCCCCAGGGCAGGCCGGCCGCGCGACCGGCACGGATCTGCTCCATGACGGCGGCACGTGCGGCGTCCGCCAGCGCGCTGCCGGTGGGCTCGTCCAGCACCAGCGAGGGCATCAGCATCTCGAACATCGAACCCGACCAGCTCTTCAGCCCGGTGACGCGGCCGCGCGAGAAGAAGGGCCGGCCCAGCGCGCCCCAGTGCGCCGGCGGGATGTCGCCCTTGGCGATGGCGACGAGACTGGCCAGGCGCGCCTCGGAGGCGAGCAGGTCGTAGTGGTTCTGGTCCAGCCTCTCGGTGCCGGGCTCGGAGCCCACGGCCGCGACGGCACCGATGTGCAGCAGGTGGCGCTGGGTGTCGTAGAGCCAGCCGAATTCATGCGCCAGCGCCATGGCACGGGCGCGCGTCGCGACGCTGTTGAGCGCCTCGGCCACGGCCGGCGGCGGCGGCATGCCCTCGCCACCGCGCGCGAAGCCCTCGCAAGCGGCCGCGACGACCAGCAGGTGGGCGCACAGGTTGCCGCTGTCCACCGCCGAGACATAGGGTGGCTCCAGCACGGCCAGGCGCTGGGTGTCGATCCAGTTGTAGAAGTGGCCGCGGTGGCGGGGCAGCTGGTCCAGCGTGTCCAGCGTGCGGCCGACGCGCTCGGCCAGGCCGACGTCGTGCAGCCAGCCGAACTCGCGCGCGCAGCAGGCCGACAGCAGATACAGGCCGATATTGGTCGGCGAGGTGCGGTGGGCGACGGCGATGTCGGGGTCGAACTGCACGTTGTCGGGTGGCAGGTCGTGGTCCTCGGCCGTGACCCAGCGTTCGAACCAGCGCCACGTGTCGCGCGCCACGCTGAGCAGGTACTGGCGGTCATCGTCGTTGATGGCCTCGCGGCGCGGACGGGCGCGCGGGCGGCTGGCCAGGCCTGTCCACAGCGGCGTCAACGCCCAGGCCAGCAGCAGCGGCAAGGCCTGGTCCCAGTCGACAGGGCGGCCGATCAGGGCCGGCGTCATCAGCAGCAGCGCCAGGGCGCCACTGGCAAAGGTCACATGCTTGTGCTGGCGCCACAGCGAGCGCCAGTCGGTGCGCGCCGCGGCCTCGGCGGCGTCGGCGGTCGTCCATTCCAGCAGGTGCTGGTGGCTGACCCGCTGGCGCCACAGCGCGCGCAGGATGGCGTCGATGCTGAGCCAGCTCGTCGCCGGCAGCAGGGCGATATGCCAGGCCACGCCGCCGATGGCGCGCCCGAGTTCGGTGGCGCCCTGCCGGTAGAAGCGCGGCAGCGAGAGGCGCTCACCCGACGGCGCGCAGGCCGCCAGGGCCCCCATCAACGGTYCGCCGCCGAAGGTGGCGGCCACCAGCCCCAGGGCCCAGGCCGGCGTCAGGCCCACGCCGACCCAGGAGGCCACCAGCAGCAGCAGCGCGGCGGGCGCCACGAGGGAGCGGCGCAGGTTGTCCAGCATCTTCCAGACATGGATGCCGCGCAGGCCCCAGCGGCGCCGGTTGCCGAGGAAGGGCAGCAGCTGCCAGTCGCCGCGTGTCCAGCGGTGGATGCGTGAAGCGGCCACGTCGGCGTGCATGGGCGCGGGTTCCACCAGCACGACGTCGCTGACGCCGGCGCAGCGCATCAGCGAGCCTTCCAGCAGGTCGTGGCTCAAGACCTGGCCCTCGGGCAGGCGGTGCGCCAGCACCGCGGCCGCGGCCTCCACGTCGATCAGTCCCTTGCCGGTGGCGCTGCCTTCGTCGAACAGGTCCTGATAGACCTCGGAGCTGGCGGCGCTGTAGGGGTCCAGCCCCGGCTGGCCCGCGAACAGGCTGTGGAACCAGGTGCCGTGGACCGTGGAGCTGCCGGCGGCGGTGGCCAGTGGCGTGGCGACGCGTGGCTGCAGCATGCCGTGGCCGCGCACGACGGTGACGGCACCGCTGGGGGAACGCAACAGGCGCGGGCGGTTCAGCGGGTGGGCGGCGATGGCCACCATCTCGCGCAGCGCGCCGGGCGGCAGGGCGGTGTCGGCGTCCAGCGTGACGATGTGGCGGATGCCGGGCGCCGGCGTGGACAGCTCGCCGAGGTCGACGAAGCGGTCTGGCAGCAGTTCGGGCGCCTGGCCGGCCAGCAGCGCTGCCAGGGCCTCGGTCTTGCCGCGTTTGCGCTCCCAGCCTATCCAGCGCTGCTCGCTCTCGCTCCAGCGCCGCTCGCGGTGCAGCAGCAGAAAGCGCGGCCGGCCTTCGCTGGCCGTGCCGTGGCGCTGGTTCAGCGCCTCGATGCCGGCGCGTGCCTGGGCGAGCAGGGCGGCATCCTGCGGCTGATGCTCGGCCTTGGCATCGGTCCAGTCGCTGAGCAGCGCAAACTGCGCCTCGTCTTCGAGGTTGGCGAGATGGTGGCGTTCCAGTTGGGCCAGCAGCGTCGCAATGCCTTTGGCCCGGGTCAGCATGCAGGGAATGACAACCAGGCTGCGCGCCGTGGACGGGATGCCCTGCGGCCAGGTGAGGCGCGGCAAGCGCGCCGGCGAGGCGGATTCGCTGATGAGGCGGTTGGCCAGCGCGACGACGGTCTCGCTGGCGGGCAGCAGCGACAGCAGCACGGCAGCCACCACCATGGGCCAGCGGGCGCCGGCGGGCAGGCCGAGCAGCAGCAGCGTCAGCTCGGCCAGGATGAGCAGCCCGGCCAGGCTGGTCAGGTAGAGGGCGACGCGGTGGCGACGCAGCGCGGCGACGAAGCGCTCGCCGGTGGTGGGCTTGAGGCGCAACTCGCCCAGCAGCCGCCCGTAGCCCAGGCCGGACAGCCAGTACAGCGGCGCGCGCTCTTCGGCATCCTCGGCCCAGCCGGGGTCGTTGCAGAGCAGGCGCAGCACCTGGGCCACGTCGGCCTCGGGCACCTTGTGGCGCTCGGTCAGCGCCTCGATGGCGTGCATGGCCATGTCGCGCGTGGCCTCGTGCTCCTGGCGGTAGACGTCGATGCGGCCCAGGGCGCGCAGCGTCGGGTGCACGGCTTCGAACAGGCCGGCCCAGTTGGCGGCGCCGAGGTTGCGCAGGCTGCCGATGGCATTGCGGATGCTCTGGTGATCGGCCGCACTTTCGGCCTGTTCGCCGGCCTGGGTGGCGGCGGGGTCGGGCAGCACCTCGGCCAGCCAGCCCTGCACGGCGGCCCAGGACGAGTCGTCCGCATCGCCCTGCTCGGCCTGGCCCATGGCCCGGTCGGTCAGCCGCTCGTGCAGGCGCAGGGCCAGGGCTGCGATGGCGGGGTCGCGCGGCCAGGCCGCTTGCCATTGCTGCAGCTGATTGCGCACGGCTGCCGCGTCCAGATGGGGCAGGGCCTCGAACAGGCGCTGGGCAGCGCGGCGAGCCAGATGACGCCAGGCGGCCCGCTCGGCCAGGCGGCGCAGGTTCTCCACCAGCACGACGCGCAGCGTGGACGGCAGGGCCCAGAGCTCGCGCAGCGTCAACGCCTCGACTTCGTGGTGGCCGGCCAGGAAGTGGTGCAGCAGCGTCAGGTCCAGAGAACTGTCCGCGTGGGCCACCCATGCCCAGGCGACGCCGTAGACGCGCGGCAGGCCTTGCAGCGGCTCGTCCGCCAGGCGCGGCAGGCGCTGGAAATAGCTGCGCGGCAGGTCGTGCAGCACCTCGTCGAGCTGCTGCTGCACGATGCGGGCGTTGTCCAGCAGCCAGGCATGCGCGGGATCGATGTCGGCCTGCAGGCCTTCCTCCGACAGCACACCGAGCGCCGCGGCCCAGACCTCGAGGTTGCTGCGCAGCCGCGGCGAAAAGGGACGGGGCTGGCTGCGCGGGTCGTCGACGCGCTGGGCGGCGGCCAGGCTGCGGCCATGCTCGGCGAATCGGTCCGCGCCGAACTGCACGGCCCGCACGGGTTGCGCGGCCGCCTCGGCGCCGCTGGTGAGTTTCACGAAGGCTTGTGCAGCGCCCGTGGGCGTCAGGTCGTGCGGGGGATGTTGAGGCGGTGCGGACATGCTTCGACTTTGGGTGTCGAGGCCCTGTCATCACAGCGGCTTGTATCGCGTGTCTCTGTCAGCCCAGTCCTACGCCTCCCCCATGAAAAGTGACGTCTCTGCCGCATCATGAAACACGACGTCCTTTGAGGGGGCAATGCTCGTCTGGAAGCCCTGGATTGCGCTGTGATGGCCCGTTTGGCCTGCCGCTCAGCGGCCGGCCTTCTTCTGCCCGACTAGGCCTCTGCGCGCAAGCGCTTAGCCAGCGTCAGATAGTCGGCATCGACCTGGGCCGCGCTGGCATCCGCCAGATGCGCCCGCAGCACACGCTTGAGCGTCTCCGGCTGCGGCGTCAAAGGGCCGGCGAAACGCACCTGGGCGTCGTCGGCGATCAGCAGCGTCGGAAAGGTCTCGATGTCCAGGTCGCCGATCAGCTCGGCCTCGTCCTCGATGTCGATCCAGCGCACATGCAGGCCGGCCTGCGGCAGTTCGGCACAGGCGGCTTCAAAGACTTGCTGGTAGGACTCGCAGGTGCGGCACCAGGCGGCGCAGAGGCAGGCGACGTAAAGGGACATGGGGCGGCATGGTGCCATGGCCGGCAAGTCCCTTGCCGGTGCGCTGTCAGTCGAGCGCCGCCAGGGCCTCGCGCCGCCAGCGCCGGCTCTCGGCCACCACCCATTGCGCGAAGGCATGGAGGTCGGATGAACCCTCCTGGCTTGCCCGCCGGCACAGATAGAAGCCGCGGCCCGACGACACCCAGCCGCTGAACGGCACGACCAGCTGTCCGCCGGCCAGCTCCCTTTCGATGAGGCAGAGCTGCACGACCGCGATGCCCATGTCGGCAACGACGGCCTCGATCAGCGCGGCGGCCAGGTCGAAGCCCGAGGCCAACTGGGGCGGGCCGGCCTGCACGCCCTGGGCCTTGAGCCAGAGCGCCCAGTCGCCGGGATGGGCGCTGTGGTGCAGCAGCGGATGTTGCAGCACATCCTGCGGCCGGGTCAGCCGGGCAGCGCGCGCGGGACGACACACGGGCACCAGTTCGCGCCCCAGCAGGTATTGCGCGACGACGCCTTCGGGCCAGCGGCTGTGCGCGCTGGGCTTGGGGTTGACCCAGCAGTCGACATCGTCGCGCTCGAAGCGGTCGTCGTGGCGCCAGCGCCGGAACTCGACCTTGAGCTGGGGATGCTGGGCCTGCAAGGCCGGCAGCCGTGGCACCAGCCAGCGCGCGTACAGCGAGGGCACGGGTGCCATGCGCAGCGACTGGCCGGCGGGCGCTGCCGTCAGCGGAACGGCTCGCTCCAGCGTGTCCAGGGCGGGCTTGATGCGGGCAAGGTAGCTGGCGCCATCCGGCGTCGGCATGACCTGCGCGCCGCCACGCGCCAGCAGCGCCAGGCCCAGCTCCGATTCCAGCCGCTGCACCGCGCGGCTGACGGCACCCTGGGTGACGGACAAGGCCTGGGCGGCCGCGGAAAAGCTGCCCAGCTCGGCCACGGCGGCAAAGGCGTGGAGTTCGGCCAGCGACGGCGAGCGAAAGCGCATGGCGAGGGCCTGTTCACACTGCGGCAATGGGTCGCGAAGGCCTGCCGCCAGGGGCCAATCAAGGCGCAGCGCGCCGCCCGCACTCGCGTGCGGGCCAGCGATGCAACGCTGAGTGGCCCCTGGCGACGGGCCTTCCCGAAGGGTTGTGACCAGAAAGGCCGGATGCTGTGTCGCAAATCCTCGCCGGGTAAAGACCCGGCTTGCGGTTTGCGACTTGCCTGCAGCCTTTCTGGTCACAACGCGACCCGTTGCCGCAGTGCGAACAGGCCCTATTACATCACTGCATAGGGTAGGGAAAACTTGTCGATGGGCGTTGTGGCACGCCGCTGGCACAGTCCGCTCGGTCCCAGCTTCACCTCTCCTCGACATGCGACTTCGTACATTGATCGCCGCCGCCACGTTGCTGGCGGCTTCGCTGGCCCAGGCGGCGCCCTCGTCCCAGCAACTGCAGGACCTGGCGAAGCAGGAGCAGCCCGCGCTGCTGGAAACCTTGCGGTCCCTGGTCGAGATCGAGTCCGGCAGCAAGGACCTGGACGGCCTGGCCGCGGTGGCCGGGCTGATCGCCGGCAAGCTCAAGGCCCTGGGCGGCGAGGTGTCGATGATCGAGCCCGGCGACGTGTACCGCATGGAGGACACGCCGGAGCGCCAGGGCCAGATGGTGAAGGCGCAGTTCAAGGGGCGGGGCAGCAAGAAGCTGCTGCTCATCGCCCACATGGACACCGTCTACCTGAAGGGCATGCTGAAGGACCAGCCCTTCCGCATCGACGGCGACCGGGCCTACGGCCTGGCCATCGCGGACGACAAGCAGGGCGTGGCCACCATCCTGCATGCGATCGCGCTGCTGCAGAAGGCGGGCATTGACGACTACGGCACGCTGACGGTGCTGATCAATGGCGACGAGGAGATCAGCTCGCCCGGCTCGCGCGCGACCATCACACGCACCGCGGCCGGCCAGGACATGACGCTGTCCTTCGAGGGCGCCGGTGCTCAGGGCGGCGTGCGCCTGGCGACGAGCGGCATCGGCTCGGCCTATCTGAGCGTGGAAGGCCGCTCATCGCACGCGGGGGCAAGGCCGGAGGGCGGCATCAACGCGCTGACGGAGCTGGCTCATCAACTGCTGCAGATGCAGGACCTGTCGGAGCCGGCCACGGGCCTGAAGCTGAACTGGACGGTGGCCCAGGCCGGCACCAACCGCAACGTGATTCCCGCCCAGGCCACGGCCCAGGCCGATGCGCGTGCCTTGCGCGTGGCGGACTTCGAGCGCCTGGAGAAGGAGCTGCAGCGCCGCGTGCAGCAGCGTCGCCTGGCCGACGCCAAGGTGCAACTCAAGTTCGAGGTGCGTCGCCCGCCGCTGGAGGCCACCGAGGCCTCACGTGCGCTGGCCCGGCGCGCCCAGGCCATCTACGCGGAGCTGGGCCTGCCCATGCAGGTGGCCGAGGTGGCCACGGGCGGCGGCACGGACGCCGCCTTCGCGGCACTGCAGGCACGCGGCCCCGTGATCGAGGGCCTGGGCCTGACGGGCTTTGGTGCGCATTCCAACGATGCCGAGTATGTCGACATCCGCTCCATCCCGCCTCGGCTCTATCTGGTGACGCGATTGATCATGGAGATGTCGGGCGCGAACCCTTGAGAAAGCCTGACCGGGAACGTGCGCAATTGGGTGACGTTGCGTACTGGGTTCGGCAATATGCGCAGCCCTGCCGGACGGGCCACTCTGCGGGGCGGACATCCGTCTGCGACGGCTATCCTGCAATCGACTTGATGCGGCAGCATCGCGACGGCGTGGCTATCCGCGCCAAACCTCTTCAACGGCCAACGTTCAAATGCAACGCGCTCAGACAAGCAAACACGTGATTCCCGCGCCCGTGCAGTTGCCATGCGAGCGAGTCAGTCCACTCCCGAAGGCCCAAGATGTGTGGACTCGCGCCAAGGCTACGGCGTTTGCTCCGTTGCTCGGCTTCCTGCTTGGGTGCGGCGAGGAACCGCCATTTCCCGTTGTCAGACTCGAGGTGTCGGCTTACGGCTCCTACTCGCTAGCCGGAAAGCCAGTTGCATCAGCCGATCTCACCAAGCAGTTGCAGTCTCTCAAGAGCGCCCAACCGAGAGTCGAGTTGCATGTCCTCGCCGATCGATCTGCCAACTACGAAGCCGTCGGGGCCGCAATCGCTTCGGCCCAAGCAGCGCAGATAACCAAGCTAAAGGTCGGTAACTTGCCAGATGATCAAAAGTGAACCTTAGCCGCCTTTCTTGAGCGGACGGCTACCGCTAGGCCCATTGGCTCACGAAGCATTGGGTCCCTCACTTGTCCCGGAGTCGTCAGGCCTGCGGAACCAGATCGTCATCCCGGGTCTTTCGCATCGCTGGCTGGGCCGCGGGCCAGAGCGCCAGCAGCCGTGACAGAGCCGCGGTCTCGTGCAGGCCTTCGGCAAGCAGATGGGCCACGCCCGAGATGAACTCGGCCCGTGGGATGCCGTGAGGCGGGGGCGCATGGTCCGGGCTCATTCGCTCAGCGCGTGACGGCAGGGCGACGTCGATGACGTCGATGCAGGCGCTGGCCCAACGCTTCCTGACCGACAGAGTGCAGCCCTGCAAGCCGCCCTCGATGACGGGCCTTTCCGAGGCTCGCCCCTGCGGGGCCATCGGTCCGGCGGCCACGTTGATGATCGCGCTGCGGTTGCGCTTGTGAAAGTGGGGCAGCAGCGTGCCAGTCAGTTGCTGCACGCCCAGCCGATGGGCTTCCAGCTTCTCGTGGCTGTCGTCCTCGTCCAGCAGCACCTGCATACCCGGCAGGTACTTCACCGGGAAGGCGATGGCGATGTTGACGAGCATGTTCAGGCCCGGGCAGGTTGCCGTGACCTGCTCGGCGAAGCCGGCCACGCTCCAGGGATTGCCCAGGTCCAGGTCGACCGCCCGCATGCCGGGGTTGTCGTGGGCGACGGCCTGCGCGACGCCGGGCCGGGCGTCAAAGATGAGCACCTCGTTGCCCAGCCGGCACAGCAACTCGGCCAGGCCGCGGCCGATGCCGACCGTGCCGCCGGCGACGAGTAGGGTGTGGCCTTTCATCATCATTGCGACCTCCTTGCGAAGGCCCGCATTGAATCGGCTGGCGGCCAATTCGAGCAGCCAAATCCGGTCATGTGATTGCACGATTCGCCCATCGTGCGGTCGCCTCCGGACGAGCGCGCTCGCTGCCCCGGGGTCGATAGCCCAAAACCATCAAGCTCTTGCACGATTCGCTCAATCCGAGCTGGATCGTCCAGCCGCCCCTTGAGCGGGCCGGGCGCAGCGGTTACGGTGGCGGCATGGGTTCATTGGAAGAATTGCAGCGCCTCATCCAGCGCCATGCCGCCCCCATGGGCGAGCGCCAGGCGGGCGATGTTTTTGCCGGCCGGGTGGAGGCTCCCACCGAGCTGGTGCACCATGTGATGGAGCCGACCTTCGTCATCGTCGCCCAGGGCGCCAAGCGCGCCATGCTGGGCGACGAGGTGTTCGAGTACGGCCAGGGGCAGTTCCTCGTCGTGGGCGTGGAACTGCCCATCGCTGGCTGCGTCATCGAAGCCAGCCCCGACAGGCCCTATCTGGGCGCCGGCATGACGCTGCGCGCGTCGACCATCTCTTCGCTGCTGCTGGAGATGGGGCCCGCGGCGGCGGCCCCGGAACCCTCCGGTTACGCCGTCAGCGACGCGTCGGAAGACCTCATCGACACCGTGGTGCGCATGCTGAGGCTGAAGGACTCGCCGCGCGACGCCGCCGTGCTGGGGCCGCTGGTGGAGCGTGAGCTGGTGTGGCGGCTGCTGCATGGCGCCCAGGGCGCCATGGTGAGGCAGATCGGCCTGGCCGACAGCCGGCTGTCGCAGATCGGGCGGGCCATCCGCTTCATCCGCAGCCACCACGCCGAAGCCATCTCCATCCCCATGCTGGCCGACATGGTGGCCATGAGCGAGTCCTCTTTCCACCGCCACTTCCGCGGCGCGACGACCATGAGCCCGCTGCAGTACCAGAAGCTGATCCGGCTCCAGGAGGCAAGGGCGCGCATCCTGGCGGACGCCGGCGACGTGGCGGCCATCGGCTACAGCGTCGGCTACGACAGCCCTTCGCAGTTCAGCCGCGAATACAGCCGCTTGTTTGGCGCTCCGCCGGGGCGGGACAAGCAGCGGCTGGGGCTGCGGTCGACAGGAGCTCCAGAGGCCATCGGCGCAAGGTCCGAAGCTCGTGCAGGATCGCTGCCGTCCTGAGGCAGTCCTCGAGTTGTCTCGCCTACGCCAAGGCCGGGTGGCCGACGATATGCCGCAGCACCCGCTCCTCCAGCTCCGCAAACCCCGCCGCCGTGCGTGAGCGAGGCCGCGGCAGGGCCACCGTCGCGTCCAGCGCGATGCCGCCGCGGTCGATCAGCAGCACGCGGTCGGCGAGGGCCACGGCTTCGGCGACGTCGTGGGTGACGAGCAGTGCGGTGAAGCCGTGCCGGCGCCAGAGTTGCTCGATGAGGCGGTGCATCTCCAGCCTCGTCAACGCGTCCAGCGCACCGAGGGGCTCGTCCAGCAGCAGCAGGCGGGGGTGGTGCACGAGGGCGCGGGCCAGGGCGACGCGCTGACGCTGGCCACCCGACAGCGTCGCCGGCCAGTCGTCGCCGCGGCCGGCGAGGCCGACCTGGGACAGGGCTTCCAGCGCGCGGTCCCTGGCATCGCGTCCTTCGAGACCGAGCGCGACGTTGTCGACCACGCGCCGCCAGGGCAGCAGGCGCGCATCCTGGAACATCAGGCGGCGCTCGTCCGGCGCGCCCGCTTCGACGCGGCCGGCGGTCGGCGTGTCCAGGCCGGCGATGAGACGCAGCAGCGTGCTCTTGCCGCAGCCGCTGCGGCCGACCAGGGCGACGAATTCACCGGGCGCGATGGACAGGTCCAGGTCCGCGAGCACATGGCGGGCGCCGAAGGACTTGGCGACGCCGCGCAAGGTCAGCGCGAGGCCGGGCGAGGCGGCTTGCGGGGGAGCGTCCGGCAGGGCGCGTTCGCGGGGCAGCACGGGCGTGTCGAATTCGGTGACCCACATGTCATTTCACCTCTGCGGCATAGCCGCGATGCCAGGGCAGCCAGGCCCTCTCCAGGCCACGCGCAACGACATCGGCCAGCTTGCCGAGGACGGCGTAGAGCAGGATGCCGACGAGGACGATGTCGGTCTGCAGGAACTCGCGGGCGTTCATCGTCAGGTAGCCGATGCCGGCCTCGGCCGACAGCGTCTCGGCCACGATGAGCAGCACCCACATCAGGCCCAGCGAGAAGCGCAGGCCGACGAGGATGGAGGGCAGGGCGCCGGGCAGGATGACCTGGCGGTAGAGCTGGAAGCCCGACAGGCCATAGCTGCGCGCCATCTCGATGAGGTCGCGGTCGACGTTGCGGATGCCGTGGAAGGTGTTCAGGTAGACCGGGAAGAACACGCCCACCGCGACGAGCACGAGCTTGGCCGCCTCGTCGATGCCGAACCACAGGATGACGAGCGGGATCAACGCCAGCGCCGGGATGTTGCGCAGCATCTGCAGCGTGGTGTCCAGCAGCGCTTCGGCGCGTTGCCAGGTGCCGGTCAGCAGGCCCAGCAGCAGACCGAGGCCGCCGCCGAGGGCCAGCGCGGAGAAGGCGCGCACGGTGCTGACGGCGACGTGGTGGGCCAGCTCACCTGAACGCAGCAGCTTCCAGAAGGCCGCCAGCACGGCCGCGGGCTCCGGCAGGATGCGCGCCGACAGCACGCCGCTGCGCGAGGCGATCTCCCAGGCGACGAGGATGGCGGCGGGCAGCAGCCAGGGCGTGAGGCGCTTCAGCATGGCTTCAGCTGGCCGACACGGCCTTGGGCACGTAGCTGTTGGCCACGACCTCGCCGAAAGGCCCGGTCAGGGCCGGCGCCGTGAGCTTCTCGCGCACGTTCAGCGGCAGCAGCGGGAACACCAGCTCGGCGAAACGATGCGCTTCGTCCAGATGCGGATAGCCGCTGAGGATGAAGTACTCCAGGCCGATGTCGGCATACTCCTTGATGCGGTCCGCCACCTGCTGCGGGCTGCCCACCAGGGCGGTGCCCGCGCCGCCGCGCACCAGGCCCACGCCGGCCCACAGATTGGGCGCGATCTCCAGGCCGGCGCGCACATTGTTCTTGTCGAACTGGCCGCCATGCAGCTCGGCCATGCGGCGCTGGCCCACCGAGTCCATGGTCTTGAAGCGCGCCTGGGCCGCCGCGACGGTGGCTTCGTCCAGCTCGGAGAGCAGCTCGGTGGCGGCGCGCCAGGCTTCGTCCTCGGTCTCGCGCACGATGACGTGCAGGCGGATGCCGTAGCGCAGCTCGCGGCCGCGTGCCGCAGCGCGTTCGCGCACGTCGGCCAGCTTCTTCTCGACCTCGGCCGGCGGTTCACCCCAGGTGAGGTAGGTGTCGACCTGCTCCGCGGCGAGTTCGTGCGCGGGGCCCGACGAGCCACCGAAGAACACCGGCGGGTAGGGCTTGTTGAGGGGCGGGTAGAGTACCTTGCCGCCCTTGACGCTGAGGTGTTCGCCGTCGAGATCCAGAGCCTCGCCGGTGTGTGAGCGGGTCAGCAGCTCGCGCCAGATGCGGATGAACTCGGCCGACTGTTCGTAGCGCTCGGCGTGGCCAAGGAACTGGCCGTCGCCGGCGAGCTCGTCGGGGTCGCCACCGGTGACGAGGTTCACCAGCAGGCGGCCGCCCGACAGGCGGTCCAGCGTGGCGGCCATGCGCGCGCTCTGCGAGGGCGCGACGAGGCCGGGGCGCAGCGCGACGAGGAACTTGAGGTTCTTCGTCGCGTCGATGAGGCTGGCCGCGACGATCCAGGAGTCCTCGCAGCTGCGGCCCGTGGGCAGCAGCACGCCCTCGTAGCCCAGGCTGTCGGCGGCGATGGCGATCTGCTTGAAGTAGGCGTGGTCGGCCACGCGCGCGCCGCGCGAGCTGCCGAGGTAGCGGCTGTCGCCGTGGGTGGGGATGAACCAGAAGATTTTCATGCTTTCACCTGGGTGATGACATCGGCCACGCGGATGGGGCGGGGAATGAGGCCGAGCTCGGCAAAGGAGTCGGCCACCAACTGCTGCTCCTTGGCAATGTCGGTCGTCAATGGCCCGACCGGCGCCGCACCACGGCGCTCGACCATCTTGTAGACCGTGGCCAGCGGCAGGCCGGCGAAGTCGGCATAGCGCTGCACGGCGTCGCGGCGGTCGGCGCGGGCGCGCGTGTCGGTGTCGGTCAGGGCCTGGAACAGCGTGTTCAGCAGGGCCGCATCGCGGCTCAGCACGCGCGAGGCGAGGTAGAAGGTGTTGTTGCTCGTCAGCCCGCGGCTGGTGGCCAGCGCGCGCAGTTCGCCGCTGACTTCGGCGGCGGCGTAGTAGGGGTCCCACACGGACCAGGCGTCCACCGAGCCGCGCTCGAAGGCAGCACGCGCGTCGGCCGGCGGCAGGTAGACGGCCTGGATGTCGCTCCAGGCGAGCCCGGCCTTCTTCACCGCCCGCACGGTCAGGAAATGAGCGCTGCTGCCCTTCTGCAAGGCGATGCGGCGGCCCTTGAGGTCGGCCAGTGTCTTCAGCGGTGAATCCGGCTTGACGAGCACGGCCGAGCTGTCGGGCTTGGGCGGTTCGGCGCCGACATAGACGACGTCCTTGCCGGCGGCCTGCGCGAACACGGGCGGCGCATCACCGGTGGCGCCGAACTCCACGCTGCCCAGAGCCAGCGCTTCGAGCAGTTGTGGGCCGGCGGGGAACTCGGTCCACTGGATGCGGGTGCCGGGCAGGCGCTGCTCCAGCAGGCCATAGCTCTTCAGCAGCGCGAGGTTGAAGGAGCCTTTCTGGAAGCCGATGCGAAGCTGGGGCGATGCCTGCGCCCGCGTCCAGATGGAGGCCGTCGTCGCGAGGATGGCGACGGCGGCGCGTCGCGTCGTCTGCGCGCTCATTTGGCAGCCTCGGCAAGCTTGGCCGTGCCGGGCAGGGCATCGGCCACGCGGATGGGCTTGGGAATCAGGCCCAGGCTGTGGAAGGTGTCGGCGATCTTCTGCTGCTCGGCGGCGACGGCGGGCGTCAGCGGCTTAACGCCGAACTGGTAGCGCGTCAGGCTGCGCTCGACGACCTCGGGCTCCAGGCCCTGCAGCGGCGCGATGACGGCCGCGGCGGCCTTGACATTGGCCTTCAGCGTGGCGGCCTGCGCCTGCGTGTCCTCGAACAGCGCCTTGATGACTTGCGGCTGCTTCTCGGCATAGCCGCGCTCGGCCAGGTAGTAGGCGTAGTTGTTGACGATGCCGCGGCCGTCGGCCAGCACCCGCGCGCCGCTCTGCTTCTCGACGGCGGCGAGGAAGGGGTCCCAGATCACCCAGGCGTCGACGGCGCCGCGCTCGAAAGCAGCGCGAGCATCCGCCGGCGGCAGGTAGACGGCCTGCACGTCGTTGAACTTCAGGCCCTGCTTCTCCAGCGCCTTGACGATGAGGTAGTGGACATTGCTGCCCTTGTTCAGCGCGACCTTCTTGCCCTTGAGATCGGCCACCGACCTGATGGGCGAATCCTTGGGCACGACGATGGCCTCGGCCTCGGGCGCGGCCGGGTCGTAACCGATGTAGACGAACTGGGCGCCTGCGGCCTGCGCAAAGATGGGCGGCGCCTCACCGACAAAGCCGACGTCGACGGCGCCGACGTTCAGGCCTTCGAGCAGCTGCGGGCCGGCGGGGAACTCAACCCACTTCACGCTCACGCCCAGCGGGGCGAGCTTCTTCTCGAGCGAGCCGGAAGACTTCTGCAGCGTCAGCAGGCTGGCGGATTTCTGGAAGCCAATGCGCAAGGTCGTGTTCGACTGTGCGGAAGCATGGACGCTGACGGCGGCGACGAGCAGCGGCGCGGTCCAGCGGAGGAAGGAACGGAAGAGCATGTGATGTCCTGTGCAAAAAGATCCCGGCGCTCGGGCGCACCCGATCAGCGCCGTTGAGCGCCGGGATGAAGTCGCCGATCCCGTGCGGGAGGCGAGGAGACAAGCGGTGGTGTGTGCGGTGGGACAGGCTTCAACAGCTGAGCGCCGGCTCCAGCCGCTCCCGCATTCGCGGTGCAAGCGGCGCGAGCGCGCGGTCCAGGCGGGCGATGAGGTCGGGCTCGGGCACGAAGCCTCCAGCCTCATGACGGCGCAACTGGGCGTCAGTGGCAAAGACGCCGTCCAGCACATGGCGGGCGCCCAGGGCCGAGAGCACCGGCTTGAGGGCGTAGTCCAGCGCCAGGAAATGGGCCGGGCTGCCGCCGGTGGCCAGCGGCAGCACCATCTTGCCGCGCAGCGCATCGGGCGGCAGCAGGTCGAGGAAGACCTTGAGCAGGCCGCTGTAAGCCGCCTTGTAGATGGGCGTGCCGACGATGACGAGGTCGGCCTGTTCGATGGACTGCACGGCGGCGGCGATCGCCACGTCCCGCACATCGGCCGCCAGCAGCGCGTCGGCGGGCAACTGGCGCACCAGGATGTCGTCGTACTGCGTGCCGCGGCCTTCCAGGCGCGTCAGCGCGAACTGCGTGAGCCAGGCCGAACGCGAGCGTTCGCTGGGGCTGGCTGAGAGGCTGGTGATGTGCATGGCGGCCGGACTCGGTGGATGCCTTGCACGATAGGGAAAGCGCCTTCCTCGCGGAACGAAGGAAAGCGGCGATGCTTATGCGCGGAGCGCTGTTGGCGCTCCGGCACGGGCGTTAGCGCACGCCCTGCAGCGCCGCGCCGCGGGCCCTGACGACGGGCCAGTTCGCGACGATCTTGGTGCGGGTCAGCTCGATCTCGCCCTTTTCTTCGGCGGCCAGCACGGCCTCTTCAGACTTCAGCGTGTGCGGCGTGATGCCCGGCTTCCAGCGCACCATGACGAGCACCCACAGTGGGCTGTAGCTCGCGTCTGCATTGGCGCCGCCCACAGGCCGCGGGATGGAGGGCAGTACCGTGGCTTGCTCGTCGCCGGGGAACTTGTAGGCCTTTTCGACGGGCATGCCGGGCTTGACCGTGTCGGCCAGGGCCGGCACGTAGTTGATGCCCTGTTTCTTGGCGATGCCGGGGTCGGAGATGTCGGTGCTGACGTAATGCACGATCTCGCCCTCGAACCAGGCCTCCTTCAGCGGCAGGGTGACGACCTGGTCAGCGGCAAAAGTGGCAGCCGTGGTGCAGAGCAGGAGGACAGCGCCCAAGGCGCGGAGGGCAGAGGTGGGCATCAGGATTCCTCGGTAAAGGGGAAACGCGATTCTTGCGATGTGGGTGGCCGAGGCAAGGGAAAAGTGCGCGGGCAGGTCGACTTGCGGGTGGATATAACCCTGGGCCAGAAGCTTTGATCGGGTTTTCCGATACATGCGGGATGGACATCGCCAGGACTCTCAGCAGCATACGCAGGCGACCGGAGGCTCGCTGGGACGCGACCTGAACGCCTACGCCTGAGCGACAGGCCAGTCAACGTAGCGCTTCACTGGCGACAGCCCCGGCCTAACGCCTAGACTTGAAGCATGCCGGACTACTTCAACACTTACGTAGACGAGGCTCAGCTGCTCACCTATCAAGGGGCGGACTTCGATGAGGTCTGTTTGACCGATCGGTCTGGCGAACCCGGTGCGCAGGTCTGGTGCTGGACGCGGCGGGAGGGTGACCTCGCCAAGGCGTGCTGGCTGCGGCTGATCGTGGCCGTCGACGACAAGGATTCCCCGGACGCGGTCGAGCGCGTCAGGGGCGCCCTGCAGCCGCAGCCGGTGACGGATCCCGGCCGCCCGCTCTGGATGCATTGAACCCGGTCGTCTGGTCCGGCGGCCCGGATGTCCAGTTGTGCTGGCGCCGGCGTTGATACAGCCGAGTGAACTTGCGCACCTGCTGTGCCTTTGCAGCGGCGAAGGCGGTGCTTATCGTGACTCATCGTTTTCGAGCCTCACGATGAGCACCATGCGACGCACTGCCGCCTTGTCCCCGCGATCCGCTGTCATCGACGTGGCGTCACGCTGGCGCGCCAGCTTGCAAAGCCTGTGGGACGCATTGGCGCAGGATGACGACGAGCGCTTTCTCTGCGAAGCCTGGGATCTCGCCGATCTGGAACGGCGGCTGCGACGCCTGGAACAGGGCCGCATGGAACGCTTCGGCCCGCTCTCGCGCGGTTCTTGAGAGCCACTGCGTGGTCCCTCCGGCGGGAATCGAACCCACATTTGCCGCTTAGGAGGCGGCCGTTCTATCCATTGAACTACGGAGAGCACCGTCGATGCGGCAGGGGCACCGGACAGGCGGCGCGCATTCTCTCATGGGGTCGTGCGGGCTTTCTGGCAGCATGCGCCTACTGAAGGAGACACCCGACATGACTCACTCCGGAAGCTGCCACTGCGGCCGCATCAAGTTCGAGGTCGAGGGCGAGATCGGCTCGGCCCTGTCCTGCAACTGCTCGATCTGCCAGCGCAAGGGTTCGCTGCTGTGGTTCGTGCCGCGCGCCGCGCTGAAGCTGTTGACGCCAGAAGACAACGCCAGCAGCTACACCTTCAACAAGCATGTCATCCAGCACCGCTTCTGCCCAACCTGCGGCATGCACCCTTATGGCGAAGGCAAGGGGCCGGACGGTTCTGCGATGGCGGCGATCAACATCCGCTGCCTGGAAGGCATCGACCTGAAGGCCGTGCCCGTCACGGAGTTCGACGGGCGCTCGAAATAAGCGCTTAGAACTGCGTGACCAGATGGGGCTGGCCGCCGACGCGCGTCAGCACGCGACGGGGCTGATGCAGGGTACCGCCGCGCGTCGCGCGGGCCACTGCGGCCTGGGCGGCGTCCAGCAGGGCCGCCACGAGTGGACGCTCGCCGTTGCAGCGCGAGCGCGGGATGACCAGGGAGAGGTCCATGGCTTCGCTGGTCTGCAATTCCAGGCTGGCGTTGACGACCAGCGTGGAAGGCGTGCTGAGGGAGACGTCGAGATCGGCATCGACCAGATCGGCTTCGACCGGCAGATGCGGCACCGTCAGCGGGGAGAGTGATTCTGTGAACATGGCCGGAATCCTCGGGGAGGGCCCCGGCGCCCGCTGTCGGGCAGGCCAGGGCAAGGCTGTAGGACGGGGCCTGATCGCTCAGGCGTGCATCAGCGGCAGGGCCTGCTTGACGGTGGGCTTGGCGAACAGGCGACCGATCAGCGCGCGCGCGAAGAAATAGTCGTTGCGCAGCTTGTCGCCGAGCGCATCCAGGCCGACGCGGCCCTGCGGGTCGCAGGGGATGTCCAGGCCGGAGCCCTGGTAGGCCAGCGGCTCGAAGTGCAGCAGATGGGTGGGCTCGGTGTCAGTCGGCAGGGCGTTGGCGAGCGTCGTCTTGGATGCGGACTGCGGAACCGGCAGCGCCGTGGGCGCAGTTTCGGGTTGGAGCTGGATCTGGGTCATGTGAACCTCCATCGAGATCAACACGGAGTTGATGAGACAACTTTGGTCTCGATGAGATTCGAAATGTGTAGGCAGGCCGGGATGGCGGATGGGAGACGCAACGCGTCGCTTTGTAGGACGCCGCTGGCCGTCGAATCATTGCGGGCCGAGCGCCGGGCCGCTCCCAAGCCGGCCCGCGTCAGGCGATGTGCTTATGGCTCAACGCCGCAGGCATTGCCGTCCCCTCGGGGGACCGACTGGGCCGCCTGCGTTCAGCAGGGTGGACTGGGCGAGGGGCACCCAGTCAATCCCACTTCCATTGCCAGATGAGGTCCAGCGCGTTGTCGTCTCCGCCCTGTGCGCGCAGCGTGAAGCGTTGGGCGATGCGATAGATCAGCTGCCACGACCCTGTCGTCGCGTTCAGGCCGCGCTCATAGCCGACATACCAACGCCGCGAGATCTGCTTGCCCAGGCGCACGATGGTGGCCTTGGTGTCGTCGTCGCTCTGCGACAGCGAGAGTTCGTCCAGGCCGAGGTTGCGCAGCACCTTGCCCGTCGGGCCTTCGCCCTCGCCGCTGAGCAGGGCCAGTGCGGCGCGCTGCAGCAAGGCCGTGTCGGTGCGGCCGAGCCCGTCGGGGCCGCGACCCAGCAGCAGCCAGGAGAGCTTGTCGGTGTCGCTCATCTCGGGCGAGGAGTACAGGCTCACGCGTGGCGCCAGCGCCGTGCCACCGACGTAGACGCCCACGCGCACATCGAGGTTGGGGCGCACCGCGAGGAGGTCCAGCGAAGGGTTGTCGTAGGCGCCGGTGAAGCTGATGTCGCCGCGCTCGATGTCCAGCTTCTGGCCATAGGCGGCGTACTGGCCACCGTCGGCGTCGAGCTTGCCCGTCACGCGCAGCGGGCCGTTGTTCTGGCTGACCTGCAACTGGCCGCGCAGCGTCGTCGCCAGGCCGCGGCCGCGCACCTTGAAGTCGCGGCCGAAGTCCAGCGCCACGTTGACGCTGCTGGCGCGCGCCGCCTTGGGCGCGGGTGGCGCTGTGGGCGCGCCGTCCTTCTCGGGCCGCGGGCCGCGCAACACGGTGACGTCGTCGGCCAGTGCGGGCGCATCGCCGCGGCTTAAGTCGAACAGGCCTTCGTCGGCGCGCAGCTTGCCGTCGAGCTTGAGCCCCTTGGCGTCCAGGTCCAGCGAGGCCTGGCCGCTGGCGACGAGGCGGCGGTCCACGCGCGACAGCACGCGCAATTTGTCGGCCGTCATCTGGATGTGGGCCTTGGGGTCGGCGCCCAGTTCGGCCGTTCCGCTGGCGCGCAGCCAGCCATCGCCGCCGCGTGCCTCCAGCCTGGACAGCTCGGCATGCTGGCCCTTCAAGTCCAGTGTGAAGCGGCCCTCGGTCACGTCCACGCCGTAGAGCAGATGGCGCAAGGCGAGGTTCTCGCCCTCGGCGCGGCCGGTCAGGTCGGGCGCGCCCAGGCGGCCGCTCAGCTGCACGGTGGCGGCCGCGCGGCCCCCCAGCCGCCAACCCGCGGGCACCCAGCTGCCCCAGGTGCCTAGCTGCGCGACATTGGCCTGCAGCACGCCTTCCACGGGCGTCTGCGCATCGGGCCACAGCTTCGCCGGCCGCAGCGTCAGCGCGCCGCCGAAGCTGCCCAGTTCGCTGCCCGCCACGCCCTGGGCGAACTGCCAGACGCCGTCGCGCACATTGAGGGCCAGGCGCAGGTCGGTCAGGCCCAGGGCCCGCTGGCCGAATTCGTCGGTCACACGCAGGTCGCCGCTCTGGCGTTCGATGAGCAGCTCGGCGGTGAGGCGCTCGTTCAGCAGCAGCGAGGCATGGCCGGTCACGCGCAGGTCGCCGCCCCAGCCGAAGTCGGGCTGCCAGCGCGCCATCAAGGGAGCGGCGGCCAGGTCTTCCAGCTGCAGCTCGGCGCGGGCTTCGGGGCGGTCACCGCCGCGCCAGCTCAGCGCCTGCCAGCGCACGAAGGCGCCGCCGACCTCGGCCCGGCCGGGGTCGGCCGAGAGAACCGGGCCATCGCTGGCCCAGCGCAGGCCAATGTCCTTGGCCGCCAGCAGCGGTGGCGTGTTGGGACGCAGTGGCCCGATGTCCAGGCGCGCGACGCGGCCGGTCCAGGCCTGGCCGTCCCAGCGGCCACGGGCCTCGAGCTGGGCGTTCAGGGCCAGGTCTTGCGATTCACGGGTGATCTTGCCGCTGACCTGGGCCTTGACCTCATGCGCGCTGCGCCGGCCCTTCAGGTCGACCTTGGCGCTGGCGAGCTGGGCCAGCGGGTCGCGCAGCTGGCTGATGTCGAGGTTCAGCGCGACAGGACCGTCGCCGTCGGCGCCGGGCAGGGGCAGTTCCCAGCGTGCCTTCACATTGGCGATGCTGGTGCCCAGGGCCTTGGCCGAGGCCAGGGACAGGCGGCCGCTGCCACCGGCCTGCCAACCCTTGGCGCCGCGCACGAGCTGGTAGCTGCCTTCGCCCTCGCCCTGGCCGGCGATGGGCTGCTGGTCGAACAGCGCCAGCAGCGGGTTGAGTTCGGCCAGCGCGCCGGCCCTGAGCGTCGCTGTGCCGGTGACGGCCTCGGGCCGGGCCTGGCCGCTGGTCTGCACGCGGTTGTTGCCCAGGCGCCCGTCGATGTCGAAGGCCGCCGCGTCGGCCGCGCGCTCGCGCTGCAGCTTGATGCGGCCCTCGAGCGGCAGGCCGGCGAACTGGCCGGGCAGCAGGCGCACATAGGCGTTGCCGCTGAGGGTGGCCAGGGTCTTGCCACGCACGTCCACGTCGGCCTCGGCATTGAGCCGCGTCGGGCCGGGGAGGCGGGCCCAGGCCGAACCGGGCGCGCCGCGCCACAGCAGGTGCGGATCGAACTGGCGCAGCTGGGCTTTCAGTTGGGCGGCGCCGGCGGTATCGACGCGGCCGCTGGCCTGCAGCGTGGCGTCACCGCTGGCCAGGCGGGCGTCTTCGATCTGCCACTTCGTGCCCTGGCCCTGCAGTTGGGCTTTCAGGCGCAGCGGGCGGTTCTCGATCGTGCCGCTGAGGTCGAGCTTGGCATTCAAAGGGCCGGCCTTGCTGCCGGCGAGGGTGAGCGGGCCGTCCAGGCGCGCCGGCGTGGCGCGGGCGTCCAGCGCCTCGGGGCGCAGGCCTTGCACGCGGGCGTCGAGCTGCCAGCGGCCGTCGGCCTCGCGCAGGCCCTTGCCCTGCACGCGACCACCGCCGGGCAGCTCAGCGTCCAGGGCGGTCAGGCGCAGGCTGGCGGGCTGGTCGGGGCGGCCGGCCAGTGCAATGACAAGGCGATTGACGGGCAGTGCGCCCTGGTCCCAGCGGCCAGCGGCGCCGTTGCGCAAATCGGCCTGCAGCGTGGCCTCGGCATCGCGGGCGGGTGCTTTCAGCTGGGCCTCGCCGCTGAGCGCCGTGCGCGGCAGGCCCGGCATCAGCGCGGCCAGGTCGAGCTTGTCGGCCTTCAGTTGCAGCGCGTTGACGGGCCAGGGCGCGAAGGGCTGGATCTCGCCATCGGCCTTCAGCGTTTGCTGCGCAGCTTCCAGTTCGGCCTTGGCCTTGAGCTTGGCGAGCGGCCCGGTCACCGCCGCGATGGCCGACCACGGCAGGTCGGTGGCCTCGGTCTGCTGCACGCGCAGCGTCGCGTCGGTCTGCAGCGGCGCGGCGCTCTCGATGCGGGCCTTGCCGGCCAGCGTCAGGTGTTGCCAGCGCGCAGCCTTGAGCTCGATGCGATGGGTGCCGCGGCGGGGCAGGTCCAGCTGGGCGTCCAGGCCGAGCAACGGCGCCTGATCGGGCGCCCAGCTCAGCTTGGCGATGCGCAGGCTGGCGATCTGCACACCGAGCGGCAGTGTGAGGTCCGGCGGAAGGACGAGGGGCTTGTCGCTGGCCTGGCTGCGAATGACGACCTCGTCCACGGCCAGCTCGCGCGCCAGCAGCAGGCCGGCGCCGGGGCTGACACCCAGCCCCTTCCAGCGCAGGCCGCGCAACTCGGCCGAGCCGCCGGCCCAGCTGATGACGAGGCGGCGGGCGCTGAACTCGCCCATCAGCGAACCCTCGGGCGCCTCGATCTGCACGCCTGGCAGATGGGCCATCAGCCAGGCACCACCAGATGGGCGTTGCAGCAGCCAGGCGACGAAGCCGACGATCAGCACCAGCACCAGCGTCAGCGCGATCAGACCGGCGCGCAGGATGCGAAGCGACCTTCTCACAGCGTGATCCCGACGCTGAAGTGCAGCCGCCACTTGCCCGTCTCCTGCGCGCGCGCCACGTCAACGCGCAGCGGGCCGACCGGGCTGCGCCAGCGCACGCCGGCGCCGTAGCCGACGACGGCGCGGTAGTCCTGCCAGCGCCGGGCGGCATTGCCGGCGTCGACGAACACCGCGCCCCACAGGGCGGGGAAGCTGGGCATGATGGGGTGCGCAATCTCCAGACTGCCGGTGGCCAGCACGCGGCCGCCGACGGTCAGGCCGTTCTTCTCCGGGCCCAGGCTGCGATAGGCATAACCTCGCACCGACTCGTCGCCGCCGGCCAGGAAGAGCAGCTTCTCGGGTACGCCGACCTGCTCTTTCGAGACCACCTGGGCCACCTCGGCACGCGCCGATGCGAACCAGCCGCCGAAGGGCTTGTAGACGCCCAGCTTGAACTGCATGCGGCCGAAAGGCCCGCTGTCATCGCTGCCGCCGCCCTTGGCGTAGCCAAAGCCGACCAGGGCCAGGGCCTGATGGCCGTCGGTGGGCAGCAGGGTGCTGTCCAGGCGGCGGCGTATCCATTGCTGGTTGATGGAGACGGCCAGGTTGGTGTTGACCTCGCTGCCGGCGGTCTCGCGCGCCCGCAGCAGCTCGACATAGCTGAGGCGCTCGTCCTTCGTCGATTCATAGAGCCGGCCCAGGCGCACGCCGAGGTTGGTGGCGATGGTGTCGCCGGTGCGGTCCTGTTCGAACTGCARCGAGGCGAGATTGCGCTTCAGGTCGGGCTGGGGGTGGGAGCTGAGCTCAAGCTCGGCGCCGCGCAGGTCGCGGCTGAGCTGCAGCTTGGTGCGGGCTCGCACCGGCAGGTCGAAGGGCCGGCGGTGCAGGTGCTCCACACTGATGCTCTGTCCCGTGTTGCTGTGATAGCCGACGGCGACCGTGGCCTGCTGCAGGGCCGACTCGGTGACGGTGACCTGCACGGGCAGGGTGCCATCGGCGTCCGGCGCCTCGGGCAGCAGCTGCACGCGCACGGCGTCGAAGAGCTGGGTCTTGGCCAGGCGCTCCTGGAACTCGGCCAGCTTCTGCTCCGTATAGCCGTCGCCCTTGTCAAAGCCGGCGAGTCGCTCGATGGCGTCGCGGTCCTGGCGCTTGAGGCCTTCGATGCGCAGCGCGCCAAGCCGGGCGCGGTTGCCGCTGGCCAGCACGAGATGGAGTTCGGCGCTCTGGTCCTCGGGATCGACGCGCGCCCCCGTCTCGGCCCAGCGCGCCAGCGGGTAGCCGCCATTGCGGGCGCGCAGCAGCAGGTCGCTCTTGCCCGAGGCCCATTGGGCCTGCGTGAAGGCGGCCCCCTTCTTCAGTGGCCACGCGCCGCGCAGCGCGTCGCGCAAGGGCTGGGCGCCTTCATCGGCGAGGCCTTCCGTGAACTCGATGTCCAGCTTGCCGACCCGCGTCAGCGGACCCGGTTTGACGGCGAGCAGCAGCCGCGTCTCGTCCGCAGGGTCACGGTCCACGGCGGCCTTGGCGTTGAAATAGCCTTCGGTCTCCAGCAGGCCCTCGGCCTGGGCCGGCGCTGCCGCGGCCAGGCGGGCCAGCTCGACCTTGCTCAGCGCCGCCTCGCTGGCGCGGTAGCGGGCGATGTCCAGGTTCTGGGCCAGCAGCGTGCGCAGCGCTGCGGCGTCGCGGCTGTCGCCGTCGATGCGGATGTCCAGGCTGTAGACGGCGGGCGCGTCGGCCGGGATGTCCGGGGCCTTGGGTGCGGGGGGCTGCGGTGGAGCGGGTGTCGCACAGCCGCTCAGTACCACCACGAGCAGCAACGCGAGGAGACGCGTCATTTACTGAGCAGCCGCATCGCGCCTTCGAGTCCGGAAAGGGTCAGCGGGAACATGCGCTGCTGCATCAGCTGCTGGATCAGCGCGATGCTCTGCCGGTACTGCCAGACGCCTTGCGGCTCGGGGTTGATCCACGCGTACTTGGGGAAGGCGTGGGTGAGCCGCTGTATCCACTCGGCGCCGGGCTCGTCGTTGTTGTATTCGACGCTGCCGCCGGCCTGCAGGATCTCGTAGGGGCTCATGGTCGCGTCGCCGACGAAGATGAGCTTGTAGTCGCGGTTGTACTTGCGGATCAGGTCGAAGGTGTTGAGCTTCTCGGCGAAGCGGCGCCGGTTGTTCTTCCAGACGAAGTCGTAGACGCAGTTGTGGAAGTAATAGAACTCGAGGTGCTTGAACTCGGTCTTGGCGGCGCTGAACAGCTCCTCGACGCGGCTGACGTGCTCGTCCATCGTGCCGCCCACGTCCATCAGCAGCAGCACCTTGACCTTGTTGTGGCGCTCGGGCTGCATGCGGATGTCCAGCATGCCGGCGTTGGCGGCGGTGCCGTGGATAGTGCCGTCCAGGTCCAGCTCCAGCTCCGAGCCCTCGCGCGCAAAGCGGCGCAGCCGGCGCAGGGCCACCTTGATGTTGCGCGTGCCCAGCTCCAGCGTGTCGTCGTAGTCGCGGTAGGCGCGCTGCTCCCACACCTTCACCGCGCTCTTGTTGCCGCCGGCGCCGCCGATGCGGATGCCCTGCGGGTTGTAGCCCGAGTTGCCGAAGGGGCTGGTGCCGCCGGTGCCTATCCAGCGGTTGCCGCCCTCGTGGCGCTCCTTCTGCTCCTCGAAACGCTTCTTCAGCGTCTCCATCAGCTCGTTCCAGCCCATCTTCTCGATGGCGGCCTTCTGCTCGGGCGAGAGCTCGATCTCCAGCTGTTTGCGCAGCCACTCGAGCGGCACCTCGGCGGTGAAGTCGGTCAGCATCTCCACGCCCTTGAAGTAGGCAGAGAAGACGCGGTCGAACTTGTCGTACTGGGTCTCGTCCTTGACGAGGCTGGTGCGGGCCAGGTGGTAGAAGTCGTCGATGCTGGCCGTGCCGCCGTTGTCGGGGCCGCCGATGACGCCGGCCTGCAGGGCTTCCAGCAGCGTCAGGTACTCGGGCACCGTCACCTTGAGCTTGGCGGCACGCAGCGTGTAGAAGAACTGGATCAGCATCGGTGCGGACTCGGGGACTGCAGGTCGAAAACGATTATGCAGCGCGAGTCTCGCCGGAGTTAGGGATGCCGTCTTTCGGGCCGAGCGCCGGGCCGCTCCCTAGCCGGCCCGCGCTGGCGATGTGCTTGCGGCTCAATGCCGCGAGCATCGCCGTCCCCTCGGGGGCTGAGGCCGGACACGGTGACTCCTGTGGACTCGCCGTGCCTGCCGAAGAGCAGTGGGCCGGCCCACTGCGCGGTCTGCAAGACCGGTCAGACGCACCGCGTTCAGCGGAGTGCGGCTGGACGAGGGGCACCTAGTTACAGGGCTCGACGCGGAACTCGACGCGCCGGTCCAGGGCGTCCACCGCGTTGTCGCTGCCACTGCCCACCAGGTTCTCGCGCCAGCCCATGCCGCTGGCCTTGACGCGCTGGCTCAGCGTCGAAGCCTCCGCCGCCAGCCGCTGCTGGATGAAGGTGGCGCGTTGCAGCGACAGCGCGTCGTTGGTCTGCTCCGAGCCGGTGTGGCTGGTGTGGCCGACGATGACCATGCAGACCCGGGCACCGGAGCCCTCCTTGGCGATCTGCCTGATCCACATCGGATAGGCGCCGCTGACCTTGGGGTCGGACCAGAACTCCGTGCTGCCGGGGTTGAAGAGGAATTTCACGTCCAGCTTGTTGGCACGCAGCCCATAGGCCACGATCTGGCCAAAGGCCCACTCGGCCTCGGCAGTGCGCCCGAGCTTGACGTTGTTGAGGTAGATGCCGTTGAGGGTGCGCAGCTGTTCGCCGCCGGCCTGGGTGCGGGCCTCCTGGTATTTGGCCAGCGATTCCTGGTAGCGCTCGGAGTTGTAGAGGGTGCCGGCCTCGTTGATGACGCTGGCCACCGCGACGCGTTCAAGGTAGAGGCTGTTGGCCGAGCTGCCCGGTGCCGTCAACGCCGTGCTGATGTAGCCGTCCACCACCTTGTCCTTCACCAGCACCGGGCTGTCCTGGTAGATCGCCAGCGGCGTGTGGTTGAGACCGTCGTCGCGCGCCAGCGCCGAGGCCTGGGCCACCACCTGGCCCGTCTTGATTTCCACCAGGGCCAGGTTGATCTGCAAGGACTTCTTGCCCGGGACGCCCAACAGTCGCGTCAGCGTGCCGGTCAGCAGGTACTGGACCCTGGACAGGTTCTCGGTCTTGAAGGGCAGCAGATCGAAGCCGCCCTCCTTGCGCGCCGCGAGGCGGTCGCCGATGCGGCGCTCGAGCAGTTGCGTGGTCTGGGTCTGCTGGCCGCTGGTCGCGTCGATCATCGGGTCGACGACGACGTTCTTCCTGACGATCTTGGACTCCATCTTCGCCAGGAAGGCGGGCAGCTTCTGGGTCTGGCCCACCAGGCCGTCGGTCGCCACGACGATGGCCTCGCTGAAGGACAGCTCGTTGGTCGAGACGGTGGGCTGCTTGGGCGCCGTCTCCAGGCAGCCTGCGAGCAATGCCATGCAGCCCAGCATGGCGGCACGCGCCAGCTGCACTGAAAAATTGATGCGATTCGTGTGGCCAGCGCTACTCATCGACATTCCTTCTTCAGGTAAGCGGCCTCGCTCGCAGTCAGCGGTTCCAGCGAGGCCTTTTGCAGAATATCACTGCATCTCGCGCCTTTCGTGCTGGCCTGCGCGGGGGCAGGGGCTGGCACGGCAGGGCGCGGCTTGAGTACGGCCGGGGCCGAGGCTGCGGGTGCTGGTGCTGGTGCCGGCACGGGTGCTGGCGCAGATGCCGGTTCAGCGGCCGGCATGGACGCGGGCGTGGAAGCGGGCTGCACCGGCACGCTGGCGGCCGCTGCGGCTGGCTGAGGGCTGGAGGCGGCCGGCCCCGCTGCGGGGGCCGGCAAGGGGGCTGGCGGCAGCGGTGAGGGGGTCGGCGCAGAGAGCAGGCGATAACCGCCCCAGGCCAATGCGGCCAGGCCGCCCAAACCGCCCAGGCCCAACACCAGCGTGCGGCGCGACTTGGGCGGCGCAGGCGCCTGCTCAGGCAGTTGCGCAGGCAGTTCTGCAGCTGTTGGCGCGGGCGCTTGCACAGGCGCCGCGGCAGGTGCCGTGTGAGGCGGCGGAGCGGGCAGCACCGGGACCGTGGCCTGCACCGCCGTCGGGACCAAGGGAGCGGGGGCGGTGCGCTGCGGCTGGGTTTTCGGCTGCGGCTGCGTCTTGGGCGGTGCCGGCTCGCGCGGCGCGAGCTGGGGGCTGCCCGTCGTCGGCTGGGACGGATCGAAGTCCGGCATCAGCAGCGTCTGGGTGCCCGACGGCAGGCCGAATTCGAGCAGGTCGATGGTCTGCGTGTCGTCGGCGGTGAGCAGGGCCCGGAACTCGGCAATGGATTGCGGGCGATCCTTGGGGTGGATGGCCAGCGCGACGTCGATGGCCGCGAGGAAGGCGTTGCCGCAGCGCCCGGCGGCCACCGTCGCCAGTGGTTTCAGCTGGTCGTTGAGCAGGCGCTCGACGGAGGCCACCGTGCGGCGGCCACTGATGGCCGCGTAGAGCACGCTGGCCAGCGCGAAGATGTCGGTCCAGGGGCCCTGGGTGACACCGGGCATGTCGCCGTATTGCTCGATGGGGGCGAAGCCCGGCTTGAGCATGGCCGTCAGCGCGTGCGTGAGATCGCCGATGACGCGGCGCGCGGCGCCGAAGTCCAGCAGCAGCGGCCCATGGTCGGTGAGCAGGATGTTGTCCGGCGCGATGTCGCGGTGGTAGCAGTGCTCGTTGTGCAGCACCTCCAGCGCATCCAGCAGCGGCATCAGCCAGGCGCGCACCTCGGCCTCGGTCGACGGCCGGCCAAGCTTGGCCAGCGCCTCCTTCAGCGTCTGCCCCTGGTAGTAGGGCATGGCCATGTAGGCGGTGCCGTTCTGCTCCCAGAACTGATGCACCTTGAGCAGCGCGGGGTGGTCGAAGCGGGCCAGCAACTTGGCCTCGTTGACGAAGCTCCGCAGCCCGATCGCAAAGGTCTCTTCGTGAACGGGTGACTTGACCAGCACCGTCAGCGACTGGCCGGCGCGCGCCGCCATCGAGGAGGGCAGGTATTCCTTGATGGCGACCTGCCGTTCCAGGGCCACGTCGGTGGCCAGGTAGACGATGCCGAAACCGCCTTCTCCCAGCACCCGGTCGATGCGGTAGTCGTGGATGCGCGTGCCGGGCGGGATGGTGTGCCCCGGCGTCAACGGAGCCGCCAGCGCGATGGTGGGCTCTACCGGGTCTTCGGGGGCGTTCCGCTTGGGTGGATCCGCAGCCGTTTCGCTCATTGCTGCGTCCGACCTGGGCTCGGTGCGCAACGCGTGGCGGCGCACAGCATGGATTGGAACTGGATCAGCATGGGCGCTCGGCTGGGGGGCTGCGGGGGGCGAAAACGATTATGCAGTGCGATATTCCCGCGCCTTTGCGGGGGCCGAAGCTAGTATGGCCCGCATGTCGCTCTTGCAGGACCGCCCTTGAAAGCCGTCGCGCCGCCCGGTGCCGACGCCATGCTGCTGCGACTCATCGAGTCGTTGGAGATGGAAAACGGACGCTGGCGGGCGCGCCAGGGCGACTGGCTGCTGGACAGCCATTTCCAGCCCGTGTTCAGCTTCCCGCACCGCCGCGCGGTGGGCTATGAGGCCTTGCTGCGCGTGGCCGATGCGGACGGCCAGCCGGTGTCGCCGCTGAAGTTCTTCGAGCAGTTGCGCAGCTTCGAGCAGCAATGGGCTGCCGACCGCCTGTGCCGCCTGCTGCATGTCCACAACTTCGTCCACCAGGCCGGCGACGAAGGCTGGCTGTTCCTGAACATCCATCCGGCCGTCTTCGTGCATGGCGCCCAGCAGATGCAGGCGCTGGAGTCGTCGGTGCGCACCATGCAGGCCCTGGGCCTGCCCATGCACCGCGTCGTGCTGGAGGTGACCGAAGACGTGATGGCCCAGGAGGCCGATTTCGAGCGCGCCGTCGCGAATGTGCGCGAGACCGGTTGCCTGCTGGCGCTGGACGACTTTGGCGCGGGTCATTCCAATTTCGACCGCATCTGGCATATCCACCCCGAGATCGTGAAGCTGGACCGCAGCCTGCTGAGGCGCGCCAGCGGGTCGCCGCGCATCGCGCGCGTGCTGGCGCAGATGGTGTCGCTGCTGCACGAGTGCGGCTCGCTGGTGCTGCTGGAGGGCGTGGAGACGCGCGACGAGGCCATGCTGGCCCTCGATGTGGACGTCGACATGGTGCAGGGCTTCGTCTTCGGCCGGCCGGTGCCGGGCATGCTGGGCCCCGAGGGTGTGTCGGAGGAGATCGAGCAGATCTGGACCTTGCTGGACGAGCGCCACGCGACCACGCGTCGCGCCCATGCCGGCCATATCGCGCCCTACCGCGAGGCCCTCAAGCGGGCCCAGGCGCGCTTGCAGGCCTTGAGCATGCCCGAGGCCTGCGCCGAACTGCTGGGCCTGCCGGGCGTGCAGGTCTGCTTCCTGCTGGACGAGCAGGGCCGCCACCTGGCCGAGCCGCTGCTGCCGCCGGGCGTGCGCCACACGTCGCTGGACCCGCGCTTCGAGCCGCTGGGCCGGGCCGGCGAGGCGCGCTGGGCCAGGCGGCCCTACTTCCGCCGTGCGCTGGACGAGCCGGGTGTCGTGCAGATGACGCGGCCGTACTTGAGCCTGCATGGCGCGCAGATGTGCGTGACGCTGTCGGTCGCGTCCCGCGGGCCGAATGGCCTGCAGGTGCTGTGCACCGACATCGACTGGCTCAGCGACCCGGGCTGAAGAGTTCGCCGAAGAAACTGCCCGGCAGCCAGCGTGGCCGCTGCGCTTGCTGCGAGATCTCCGTCGCGAATTCCCATTGCAGCTGGGCGAAGCGCTGCACGGCGCGCCAGTGGAAGGGCTGGCTGAGGTCGTCGCCGGGCTGGTGATAGCGCTGGCGGCGGAAGTCGCGCATCAAGGCGTCGCCGTCCTCCCTGGCGTCGAAGGAAGCACCGCCGGGGCCGAGGATGACGGCCGGGATGCCCTGGCGCACGAAGCTGTACTGGTCGGAGCGCGTGAAGCGGGCCTGCTCGGGCATGGGGTCGGGCACCGTCTGCAGCCCGAGGCGGCGTGCCACGCGCTCGACTGCGGCGCCCAGCGTCGAATGCTCGGCGCCCAGGGCGACCACCTCCTTGAAGTCGTGCAGCAGGATGGGCATGTCGATGTTGACGGCCGCCACCAGTGATGCCACCGGCACCGGTGGGTGGCTGGCGAGGTAGGCCGAGCCGAGTTCGCCCTTTTCCTCGCCCGTCAGCGCGGCGACGAGGATGGAGCGCTGCGGACGCGCCTGAGCCAGCAGGCGCGCCGTCTCCAGCAGCGTGGCCACGCCCATGGCGTTGTCCATGGCGCCGGGGTAGACGATGTCACCCTTGTAGCCCAGATGGTCGAGGTGGGCGGTCAGCAGGAGGTGTTCGTGCTTCAGCCGCGGATGGCTGCCTTCGATGCAGCCGACGATGTTGTGGCTGCGCGCCTGGCCGTGCAGGCTGTCGCGCACGAGGCGGGCGCTCAGGCCCAGGTCGCCGCGCGGCAGGGGGCGGCCGGCCTCGGCGTCGGCGACGAGTTGGGCGTAGTCCTGCGTCATGCCGGCCAGCAGGCGTGGCGCCGCCTGCAGGCTGAGGTTGGCGCGACCCTGCAGGCCGGGAACCTCGCTGCCGCCGCGGCCATCGGGCGTCTGCCAATCCATGTCGAGGCCGTCGACATAGCGGCGCCCGCCGTGGAAGGGCGCGGCGATCTCGCTGCGCGGCGTGGCCAGCCGGATCACGCCGATGGCGCCTTGCCGCACGGCCATTTCGGCCTTGGTGCGGCCGCTGCTGAAGTGGGCGCCTTCCTCGGTCGGCAGCCGCGGTGGGCGGCCGGCCAGCGTCACGACGATCTTGCCTTTCACGTCCAGGCCGGCGTAGTCGTCCAGGCCGAAGCGCGGCGCCGTGATGCCATAGCCGACGAAGACCAGCGGCGCGCTGAGTTCGGCATGGGCCTGGGCCAGGTCGGGCCCGGTCAGGAAGTCGTCGAGCCAGGTGAGGCGCTCGCAAGCCTCGCCGCGGCAGAGCTCCAGCGTCGGCGGCCTGTCGAGGTCCAGACGCGCGGTCTTGAGCGGCACGGCCTGGGCATAACCGCCGGCATCGCCACAGGGCCGGAGGCCGAATTGAGCGAACTGGGCCGCCACGTAGTTGGCGGCGATGTCGAAGCCACGCGTGCCAGCCTCGCGGCCTTCCAGCAGCGGGTCGGCCAGGAAGCGCAAGTGCGCCTGCAGGCGGCGCAACTCGGCCTGCGGCGCCGGGCTGCGCGCCGCGGCAGGCAGGGTGGCTGCGGCCAGCGCGGCGACGGTGGCATCCAGCAGGCGACGCCGCCTCATCGGGCCAGGTGCTTGTCCAGCCAGGCGAAGAACTCGCCGTACCAGAGCCGGCTGTTGCGCGGCTTCAGCACCCAGTGGTTCTCGTCCGGGAACCAGACCAGGCGGGCAGGCACGCCCAGCGTCTTCAGCGTGTTGTAGTAGGCCAGGCCTTGGGCGTCCGGCACGCGGTAGTCCATGGCGCCATGGATGACGAGGGTGGGTGTCTTGAAGTGCTTCGCGAACGTGTGCGGGCTCTGCGCCGCAACGCGGGCTGGGTCGTCCCAGTAGGCCGCGCCCAGCTCCTTGCGGTGCCAGCTGTAGGCGTCGTCGGCATACATGGCCTGCCAGTCGTAGCAGCCGGCGTGGCAGACATAGGCCTGGTAGCGGCCGGCCTTCACATGGCCGTTCATCCACGCGACCATATAGCCGCCATAGCTGCCACCGGCGGCGACGATGCGCTTCCTGTCGACCCAGGACTTCTTCAGCAGCCAGTCGGTGCCGGCTTCCACATCCTGCAGCTCGTACTCGCCCCAGTGACCGGTGATGCTGTCGAGGAACTCCAAGCCGAAGCTGGACGAGCCGTGGTAGTTCACGCAGGCAACGACATAGCCCTGGTTGGCAAACACCTGGTGGTTCCAGCGCCAGTGCCAGCTGTCGCCGAAGGCGGTGTGCGGCCCGCCGTGGATGACGTGCATGACCGGCCACTTCTTCTTCGGGTCGAAGCCGGGCGGGTAGGTCAGCCACATCTGCACGTCGTCGCCGCGGGCGCCCTTGATCGTGACCTCTTCAAAGCGGCCGAAGCTGTGGACCGCGAGGCGCTCGTCGTTCAGCGCCTCGATGCGGCGCAGGCCGTCGTCGCCCAGCACCGACAACCGGGGCGGGAACGCCATGCCGTCGTGGTTGATGACGAGGAAGTCGGCCGAGAGCGCAAAGCTGCCGACATGGCCGCCTTCGAAGACGGGTTCGGCCTGCCGGTCGCCCAGCGCGAACTCCCACAGATGGCGGCGGCCGCGCTCCTCGGCGGCGAAGAACACGGCCTGGTCGTCCGCGGCCCAACGCAGCGGCGCGCTGACCTCATGGTCCCAGTCCTCGCTGAAAACGGCCCACTGGCCCTGCTGGTCCAGCACGGCCAGCTGATTCGGGCGGTTGTGTCCCAGGGCCTGGTGGCTGGCGAGAAAGGCGAGGTGGGCACCGCCATGGCTGTAGCGCGGCGCGGCGAAATCCCAGTCGCCGTCCTGCAGCAGGGTCAGGCCCTGGCGCGTGCGCACATCAATTTCGGCGAGCGCAAAGCGGCCATCCAGCTTCTTCTCGGCGGCGGGGTCGAAGGCGAAGGCGATGCGCCGACCATCCGGCGCGACATCGAAGCAGTTCACATCCGGCTCGGCGCGGCTCAGCTCCCAGGCCGTGCCCTCGAACAGGTCGCGTGCGCGGCCGGTCTCGACGTCCATCACATGCAGATGCGGTACGCGGCCCATCGGCAGGTGATGGTCCCAGAAGCGGTAGAAGGCCTCGTCGGTGACGTAGGCGCTTTCCTTGCGGCTCTTGAAATCACGCAGCCTCTGGCCCTGAGCGGCGGCCTTGAGATCGGGCCAGACCCAGGAGACGAAGGCGATGCGCCGACCATCGGGGAACCACTTGAAGGACTCGATGCCGGTGGGCACATGGCCGACCCGCCGCGCCTCGCCGCCATCCGGCGGGATCACATAGAGCTGGGCTTCCTCATCGCGCTGCCCGGCCTGCTCACGCTTGGCCGTGAAGGCGATCAGGTCGCCACGCGGGCTCCACTGCGGGTTGCCGTCCTTCTCGCCCGCCTCGGTCAGCCGGCGCGGCTCGCCGCCCAGCGTCGAGAACAGCCAGACACTGCTCTGCGCGCGGTTGGCCTCCATCGAGTGGCGCGTGACGCTGGCAGCCGCCTGGGCGCCGTCCGGGCTGAGGCTGGGTTCGCCGATGCGATCCAGGGCCCAAAGTGCATCAACGTCGAAGGCCCTGGATTTGTTCTTCATGTTCTCTGTCGAGTGAGTTGCCAGTTCAGGTGGGCCTTGACCTCGGGCCATTCGCCCGCGGCCAGGCTGTACATGACGGTGTCGCGCACCGTGCCGTCGCGGCGCAGCGCATGGTGGCGGATCACGCCGTCGCGCTTGGCGCCCAGGCGCTCGATGGCGCGCTGCGAGGCATGGTTGAAGTTGTCGGTGCGCCAGCCGACCAGCCGGGCGCCCAGGGTCTCGAAGGCATGCGTCAGCAGCAGCAGCTTGGCCGTCGTGTTGACGGCGCTGCGCTGCACGCGTTGGGCATACCAGGTGTAGCCGATCTCGACCCGCTCCACGGCGGGCACGATGTCGTGATAGCTGGTCGAGCCCAGCACCTCGCCGGTCGCGGCGTCCAGCACGGCGAAGGGCAGGCGGTGGCCGGCGGCCTGGCCGGCCAGGGCGGTCTCGATATAGGTCTGGGTCTCGTCGGGTGCGGGCACGCTGGTGAACCTGAGGGTCCACAGCTCACCGTCGGCGGCGGCGGACTTGAGCCCGTCGACATGGTCCAGCGTCAGCGGCACGAGGCGGATGGGGCCTGCGGCGAGGGTGGTGGGCAGCACGGGCTTCAAGGCTTGTCCTTCAACATCAGCCGCCGCGCCAGGAAGCGGCCAGCGCCGCAGCCGGCGACGATGAGCACGAKGCCCAGCATCTGCTGCGCGTTCCAGTCGGTGCTGGCGACGAAGTCGATGCCGAACTGCCGGCCCAGCCACCAGCCGGCGAGGGCGCCGCCCACGAAGCCGACGGCGTCCGCCAGGCCCTCGCGCATCGCGCGGTCGAAGTCTGGCTGTGCCATCAGTGGCGCTCGGCCGTCCGGAGCCACTGAGCGTCCCCTCGGGGGGCAGCGGGCGTAAGCACGCGTGGGGGCTTCATCATCTGTTGTTGCGCTGCATGAAGACGAGTTTTTCAAACAGCGTCAGGTCCTGCTCGTTCTTCAGCAGGGCGCCCACCAGTGGCGGGATGCTGACCTTCTCGTCCTTGGCCTGCAGCGCATCCACCGGCACGTCCTCGGCCAGCAGCAGCTTGAGCCAGTCGATCAGCTCCGAGGTGCTGGGCTTCTTCTTCAGGCCGGGCAGGTTGCGCACGTCGTAGAAGTTCTTCAGCGCCGCGGCCAGCAGGTCTTTCTTCAGCGTCGGGAAGTGCACGTCGACGATCTTCTTCATCGTCTCGGCGTCGGGGAACTTGATGTAGTGGAAGAAGCAGCGGCGCAGGAAGGCGTCCGGCAGCTCCTTCTCGTTGTTGGAGGTGATGAAGACGAGCGGCCGGTGCCTGGCCTTGATCAACTGGCGCGTCTCGTAGACATAGAACTCCATGCGGTCGATCTCGCGCAGCAGGTCGTTCGGGAATTCGATGTCGGCCTTGTCGATCTCGTCGATGAGGAGCACGACGGGCTGGTCGGCCTCGAAGGCCTGCCAGAGCACGCCCTTGACGATGTAGTTCTCGATGTTCTTGACGCGCTCGCTGCCCTCGATGCCGGCGAGCTGGCTGTCGCGCAGCCGGCTGACGGCGTCGTACTCGTAAAGGCCCTGCTGGGCCTTGGTCGTGCTCTTGATATGCCACTGCAGCAGCGGCATGCCCAAGGCTGCAGCGACTTCCTCGGCCAGCATGGTCTTGCCGGTGCCGGGCTCGCCCTTGATCAGCAGGGGCCGCTGCAGCGTGGCGGCGGCATTGACCGCGAGCATCAGGTCGGCCGTGGCGACGTACTGGTCGGAACCTTGGAATTTCATGGGGAAAACCGGGGCAGGGGGAGGTTCGGGCCAGTATAGGAGGCCTCCTATAATCGCCGCCGCTCCGGAACACGACACCAACCCGAACACTCTGGGACCATGAAAAAACTGCTGCAGATCTCGCTCGCCCTGGCCACTGCGTTTGGCGCCGTTGCCGCCCAGGCCCAGGATGTGAAGGCCGGTGAGACCAAGGTCGCGATGTGCATTGGCTGCCACGGCATCGTCGGCTACCAGGCCAGCTTCCCCGAAATCCACAAGGTGCCGATGATCGCGGGCCAGAACGCGAAGTACATCGTGTCGGCCCTGCAGGCCTATGCCAAGGGCGACCGCAAGCATCCGACGATGCGCGGCATCGCCGGCTCGCTGAGCGAGCAGGACATGAACGACGTGGCCGCCTTCTACGAGCAGCAGGCCAAGCTGCCAGCCGTGGCCGACAGCATCCCGGCCGCACCGGCCCATGTCGCCGAGCTGCTGACCAAGGGCGCCTGCGTGTCCTGCCATGGCGCCAACTTCAGCAAGCCCATCGACCCGACCTATCCCAAGCTGGCCGGCCAGCATGCCGACTACCTGAGCGTCGCGCTCAAGGCCTACAAGACCGAGAAGAACGCCGGCGTCGGCCGCAGCAACGGTGTCATGGCCGGCCAGGTCAAGCAGTTCAGCAACGCCGAACTGAAGGCCATCGCCAGCTACATCAGCACCCTGCCCACCGAGCTGGCCACCGTGCCGCAGAGCAAGTTCCGCTGATCCGGCTCACGCTCGACCCGGAAGCCGCCCCGCGAGGGCGGCTTTTTGTTTGCCGGGGTTGAAAAGCGTGCAGGGCTGCACAGTGGCATCCGAAGCCGGCAGTGATACTCAGCGTTACATAGACGACGCTGTCATGCTGAAGAAGATCGCCACCACCGAGGTGAGGCTGGGCATGTATCTCCAAGCAATGGAGGGGGCCTGGCTCTCCCATCCATTCTGGAAAACCAAGTTCGTGCTGACGGATGCAGCCGACCTGGCCGCGCTCCAGGCCAGCGGCGTGCCGGCGGTATGGATAGACAACAGCAAGGGCGACGACCTGGCCGTTGCGCCCGCCCCGGCGCCTGCCGTCGAGACGGTGGCTCCCGTGCCGGCCCCGGCGCCGGCGCCCGTGGCCACCAGGGTGCCGGAAGCTCGCGTCAGCATGGAGTCCGAGCTGGACCGTGCCACCCAGGTGCTGCACAAGGCCCGCGTTGCCGTCACGGCCCTGTTCAACGAGGCGCGCCTGGGCAAGGCCATCGACACCGAAAACTGCCTGCCCATCGTCGACGAGGTCACATCTTCGCTGGCGCGCAACCCGTCTGCCTTCCTGAGCCTGGCCCGGCTCAAGGACAAGGACAACTACACCTATATGCACTCGGTCGCCGTCTGCGGCCTGATGGTGTCACTGGGCCGGCAGCTGGGCATGGACGAAGCCCAGCAGCGCGAGGCGGGCCTCGCCGGCCTGCTGCACGACGTCGGCAAGATGCAGATGCCGCTGGAGGTGCTGAACAAGCCCGGCGCGCTGACCGATGCCGAGTTCAATGTCATGCGTGGTCATCCGGAACGTGGCTTCGACCTGCTCAAGGATGGCGCCAAGGTACCTGCCTCGGCCCTGGACGTCTGCCTGCACCACCACGAGAAGATGGATGGCAGCGGCTATCCGCACAAGCTGGCCGGCGAGCAGATCAGCCTGCTCGCGCGCATGGGTGCCGTCTGCGATGTCTACGACGCCATCACCTCGACTCGGCCCTACAAGGCGGCCTGGGACCCGGCCGGCTCGCTGCAGCGCATGTCGCAATGGAAGGGCCAGTTCGACCCGACCGTCTTCCAGGCCTTCGTGAAGAGCATCGGCATCTACCCGACCGGCACGCTGGTGCGCCTGCAATCTGGCAAGCTGGCCGTCGTCGTCGAGCAGAACGCCACTTCGCTCGTCGCACCACGCGTCAAGGTCTTCTACTCGACCAAGTCGAACATGCCGATTCCGCTGCAGGTCATCGACCTGTCCACTTCCACGGACCGCATCGCCGGCCGTGAGCCGCCCGAGAACTGGAATTTCACCCACCTCGACGAGCTCTGGAACCCGAACTCCAAGCGCGCCTGAAGGGGCTTTCCCGCCCTCCTAAACTGTTGCGCATGCATGCAGTTGGGAGAACAGCAATGAAGCGATGGATTGGCGTGGCGCTGCTGGCGCTGGCCTGTGGTGCGTCGGCGCAGACCCTGCGCTGGGCCAGCCAGGGCGATCCGCAGACCATGGACCCGGACTCCCAGAACGAGAGCCTGACCAATATGGTCAACGGCCAGATCTACGAGCGCCTGACCAATCGCGACGCCAAGCTGGGCCTGGTGCCGGGCCTCGCCACGGAATGGAAACAGACCGGGCCGCTGGCCTGGCGCTTCAAGCTGCGCCCCGGCGTCAAGTTCCACGATGGCACGCCGCTGACGGCGGATGACGTCGTCTTCTCGGTGCAGCGCGCCAAGGAGCCAACCTCGCAGATCGCCGTCTGGGCCAATGCCGTCGGCACAGCGAAGAAGGTCGACGAGCTGACGGTGGATTTCCAGCTGACCACCTTCAACCCCATCTTCCTGCAGCACATCGACCAGCTCTGGATCATGAGCCGCAAGTGGTGCGAGGCGCACAAGGTCACCAAGCCGCTGGACTTCAAGAACAAGGAAGAGAGCTTCACGGCGCTGAACGCCAATGGCACCGGCCCCTTCATGCTGGCGAGCCGCCAGCCCGGCATCAAGACGGTGCTCAAGCGCAACCCCAACTGGTGGAACAAGTTCGAGGGCAATCTGCAGGAAGTGGTCTACACACCCATCGCCACGGACGCGACGCGGCTGGCGGCGCTGGTTTCGGGCGAGATCGACTTTGTCCTCGACCCGGCGCCGCGCGACATCGCACGCCTGCGCAACACGGCCGGTGTCAAGGTCATCGAGGGGCCTGAGAACCGTCTCGTCTTCATCGGCATGGACCAGTCGCGCGACAAGCTGCTCTACGCCAATGTGCCGGGTGACAAGAACCCCTTCAAGGACCTGCGCGTGCGCAAGGCGCTGTACCAGGCCATCGACATCGAGGCGTTGAAGACCAAGCTGATGGCGGGGCTGTCGGTGCCCACCGGCGCGCTGACGCCCTCGGGCCTCGCTTCCTTCGACGACCCGGCCCTGCAGACCCGCCTGCCGCATGACCTGGCCGGGGCGAAGAAGCTGTTGGCCGAGGCCGGCTTCGCCGACGGCTTCGACATCACCCTGGACTGCCCCAACAACCGCTACGTCAACGACGAGGAAATCTGCACGGCGCTGGCGTCGATGTGGGCCCAGCTGAAGATCAGGGTCAAGGTCAATGCCATGCCGCGGGTGCTGTACTTCCCCAAGCTGGAGAAGTACGACACCAGCCTCTATATGTACGGCTGGGGCGGCTCGGTGACGGACGCCGAGAGCATCCTGACGCCGCTCTACCGCACGCGCGGTGACAAGGGCGTGGGCAACTACAACTTCGGCGGTTTCCGCAACGACAAGGCCGACGCGCTGGCCGCCCAGTCCAGCGTCGAGCCCGATGCGAAGAAGCGCGAGCAGCAGATCCGCGGCGCGCTCACTGAGTTGCGCGAGCAGGTCAACATCATCCCGCTGCACCGCCAGGTGGTGCCTTGGGGCGCGCGGGCCAATGTCACGGCCGTGCACCGGCCCGACAACTGGCTGGAACTCGCCTGGGTGCAGATCAACCGCTGATTTCGCCCCTTTAACGGCCCACCACCGTGCGGGCCGGCGCGGCACACTGGTCCGAGCCCAGATTCCCGCCCGCGCCATGCTGTACCGCCTCGCCGTCCTGACCCTGACCTTGCTGCTCACCGCCTGTGGAGGCGGTGGCGGCGGAGGTGGTGGCACGCCGCCGCTGGAGACGCCGCCCACGCTGCGCGGCGTCGCCGCCACCGGTGCGCCCCTGGTCAACGCCCAGATCAGCGTCGTCGACGGCCAGGGCAAGGCCGTCGGCACGGCCACGACGCATGCCGCCGACGGCAGCTACAGCCTGACGCTGAACACCACCAGCCCGGCCGCGCCGCTGTTCATCCAGGCCCGCGGCATGGACGCGGGAGGCACCCTGCAGGTCCTGCACTCCACCGTGCCGGCCATCAGCGCCGCCATGGTCGGCCATGTGACGCCGATGACCCAGGCGATCGTCGCCCTGTCCCTGGGCACCGAACCCGCGCCGGTGTTCGCTGCCGCCGCCACCAGCGCCAGCCAGCTGGGCCAGCTGGGCAATGCCAGCGCCGCTGCCGCCACCTTCCTGAAGACGCTGGTCAAGACCCAGATCAGCGACCTGAAGATCACCGACGCCACGGCGCTGGACCTGCTGGCCGACCCGACCTTTGCCGCCAACAAGGGCACGCACGACCTGCTCATCGAGAGCGTGCGCGTCGACCTGGCCCGCTCCAGGCTCAATGTGCCGGTGCTGCAGATCGGCAACAAATTCCTCGCCGCACCGACGGCCGAGGTCGTCGTCGAGCTGCCCACCGCCCAGACGGAGCTGCTCAAGGCCAGCGGCACGCCGGCCAATGCCATCACGTCCACCTTGAAGGCCGCGACGAGCGCGACGACGCTGCTCGGCACGCTGTCGGGCCTGGATGACCTCGGTGCCGCACTGAACCAGCTCATCGCCCAGGGCAAGGACGTCAGCACCATCCTGACCCACGCCCTCGTCACCGGCTACGACAAGCACAACGGCCGCAGCAAGACCGACATCGCCGGCATCCTGTCCACCTACACGACCGGCAACCGCCAGTTCGGCCGCTTCCAGCTGCTGGGCTGTGCCGACGATGCACCGACCGCCGGCAACTGCGCCAAGGTGCTGGTGGGCGCCATCGTCAGCGACTCGACGGGCGCCGTCGTCGACGTCTTCCTCGACGCGGTCAGCTACAACAAGGCCGCCACGACGACCAACAAGTGGAACCTGATCGGCAACGGCAAGAAGCTCGCCTTCGCTGTCCACCCGCTGGCCTTTCTGGCCTTGAACGCGGACGGCACGGCCAGCAGCGCCGTCGTGCCCAACCCGGGCATCGGCCTGCAGGTCGAGATCCAGGCGCAGACGGCCGACCCCATTCCCGGCATCCCGCCCACGCAGCTGCTCAGCTCGGCCACGGTGCAGCTGCCCGGCGGTTTCAGCATCCCGTTCGGCTATTGCAGCCGCCCCAATCTCTGCGTGTCGTCGACGCCTGGCGCCACCAACCTGATCCCGACCGGCGGCGTGGGCGACCTCGCCATCCAGCGCGCCGCGGTGGGCTGGATAGGCAGCGTGGACAGCGTGCGGGGCGCCCGGTTCATCGCCAGCTACACGATCGGCGGCGCGGCCGAAGTGCGCAATACCTGGCTGCGCGCCGACGTGCTCGGCGAGCCGGCCACGGCACGCTTCACGGCACTGAATGGCGTGACGGCCGACAGCCCGGTGCTCGCGGCCGCGCTGCAGAGCGGCACGCTGGTGATCAACTGGTCGACCTGGGCCGCGGCCAACCCCGACCTGCGCCTCATCGAGATCAAGCGCGTCTTCACGCCGGTCGCCGGTGGCGCGCCCACGGTGCTGGACACGCCCGCGCCCTTGCCGCCCAAGACCACGGCCACGCTGAGCACGGCGCACACGCCGGCCGGCGCCGTCACGTCCGAGCTGTGGCTGCAGGCCATGGATGCCCAGGGCCGGCGCTTCCATACGCGCTACACCGGCAAGCTCTGAGGACCAGGGCGCCTCAAGGGCGCCAGGCTATTTCTCGGCCAGTTCGATGGCGTCGCCGCGCTTGCCTGCCCGCAAGCGCCCGACATGCAGCTGGACGAGGGGATCGTCAGGCCGGCTGCCGGCAAGCGCCTCGAACGCGGCGAGGGCGCCCTCGTCATGGGCCCGCATCAGCTCGAAGGCCTGCTGGTACTCAAGGTCGGGCCCTTGACCGTCCAGCGGCTCGAAGGCCATCAGATGGCTGCTGCGACCGGCGAGGCGCAACTGGCCGATGGGGCGCGCCAGGGCGCCAGGGCAGCCTGAAAGCGTCGCCTCCGACACGCAGATCAGCGTGCCCAGGTACTTGTTCGCGCCTTCCAGCCTGGCGGCCGTGTTGACCGGATCGCCGAGGGCGCGGTAGTCGAAGATCGCCTCGCCACCGAAGTTGCCGACCGTCACCTCGCCGGTATGCACGCCGATGCGCGTCTCGGAAAAGGGGAAGCCCTGGCGGGCCAGGTCGTCGACATAGCGGCGCGAGAAGGCGTGCATCTGCAGCGCACAGCGCAGGGCGCGCTGCTCGTGGTCCTTCTGCTCGACGGGCGCCGAGAACATGATCGCCACGGCATCGCCGACGATGCGGTCCAGGGTGCCGTCGTGCTCGAAGGCGATGGCGATCATGCGGTCCAGGTAGCGATTGACCAGGCCCACCGCGACCGCCGGGTCCATGCTCTCCATCAGGCGGGTGAAACCGGCCAGGTCGGTGAAGACGAAGCTGCAGCGCTGGCGCCGGCCTTCCAGCACCAGCGCATCGGGATGGGCGATCAGGTAGTCGACGAGATTGGGCGACACATAGCGCGAGAAGGTCTGCTTCATCCAGCGCTGCCGGCGCTCGCTCTGCAGATAGCGCATCAGCGTGGCGGGAATGAACACCAGCGCCATGCCCAGCATGGGCGTGATGGGATCGACCAGCACGCCGGCCTGCAGGAAGGCCGTCCACGCCCCCAGCCCCAGGGCGCCGGCCATGGCGAGGAAGCCGGCCGACGACACGGTGGCGCTGCGCTTCATCGCCAGCAGGCCTGCCAGCCCGCAGCCGAGCAGGGTGGCCATCCATTCGAGTGCCGGTGCCCAGCCCGGGCGGCTGAGGGCCTGGCCGGCCAGCACCTGCTCCAGCGCCTGGGCATGGACCTCGACGCCGGCGATGATGCCGCCGAGCGGGCTGAAGCGCAGGTCCATCAAGCCCTGGGCCGAGGTGCCCACCAGCACGATGCGGCCCTTGAGTGCATCGGCGGGCAGGCTGTGGTCCAGCACCTGCCAGGCGGGGATGTAGCGGCGCGGATTCGGGCGCGCATAGTGCACCCACAGGGCGCCGCCGGCATCGGTGGCGATGACCCTTTCGCCGATGCGCACGTCGATGACACCGCCGCTGTCGCCCTCACTGCGGACCGTGTAGTGGCCGACCCCCGCAGCCAGTCGCAGGGCCTCGGCCGACAGCGAGGGCACCAGCCGCCCGTCGAGGTTCAGCAGCAGGGGGACCTGGCGGATGATGCCGTCGCCGTCGGGGATGAAGGTCATGGCCCCCTGGCCAGCCGCGGCCTGCTGCAAGTCCGGCAGGTTGGCGACGGCCGTGGCGAAGGCCGGCAGGAAGGGGGCGGGGTCGCCACCCAGCGGGAAATAGCCGGCCTTCAGCGTCAGGCCGTCGTCGTCCGGATTGGCGTTGGCAGGCTGTGGGCCGGGTGTGCGCGTCAGGCCGAAGCCGAGCACGACCTTGCCCTGGGCCAGCACGCGGGCGAGTTCGGCGTCCGGTGGCGCGGCGCCGCCGGACGCGCTGGCATCACGCTCCGCAAACAGCACGTCCACGGCGACCGAGGCCGGCTGACCGGCCTCGATGGCGGACAGCAGACTGGCCACCTTGTCGCGCGACCAGGGCCACTGGCCCACGCGGCGCAGGCTTTCGTCGTCGATGTCGACGATGCGCACCGGCGGGTCGGCGTAGGGCCGGGGGTGCCAGCGCTGGAACTGGTCGAAGCTGGCGTTGCGCAGGCCGCGCAGCAGGGGTGGGTCGACCAGCATCGCGCCCAGCACCAGGGCGGCCGCAGCCAGCGGCACGGCCCAGGCCCAGCCCGCCAGCCGCGGTTCAGCCCTCGTTGACGGCATGCAGGCTGGCCAGGGCGCTAGCCACGGTTCACGGTGGCGCAGAAGGGCGTCGGGTCAGTGACGTCGATCTGCTCGGGGCTGAGGTGGTTGCGTGCGAACTCCAGGTAGACACCGGAGCGCAGGAAGAGGTTGAAGATGTCCGGGTCGATGTGCGTGCCGGCCATGCGCTGCATGATGCCCAGCGCCTGCGACAGCGTCTTGGGCTTCTTGTAGGGCCGGTCCGCGGCCGTCAGGGCTTCGAAGATGTCGGCCACCGCCATGATGCGGCTCGGTACGGACAGCTGCTCGGGGCCGAGCTGGCGCGGGTAGCCCTGGCCATCCATGCGCTCATGATGGGTGCCCGCGTACTCCGGCACCCGCTTCAGATGCTTGGGAAACGGCATGCGCTCCAGCATCATCACCGTGTGCACCATGTGCTCGTTGATCTTGTAGCGCTCCTCGAGCGTCAGCGTGCCATTGCGCACCGAGAGGTTGTAGAGCTCGCCGCGGTTGTAGAGGTGCTCGGGCACCTCCATGCGGAATCCGAACGCCGGATCGAGCTGCTCGCCGTCAGGGCGCGCCACGATGTCCCGCGGGCGGTCGGCCAGCAGCGGCTCGGCGCAGGGCAGGGCCTGCACGGGCTCGTCGGCACGGCGGGCCAGCTCGGCCGCCGACAGGCCCAGACGGTCATCGAAATGCCGCGTCCAGCGGCGTTCGGCGATGCGCGCCAGTGCCTCGATCGCGTCGTCATCCATCGTGTCGTCGCCGACATTGCAACGGGCCACGAAGGCGAAGTCCCGCTGGAGACTCTCCAGCGCGGCCGTGTGGGCGGCCTGCCGCGCCTCGCTCCAGGTGCCGGCTGCCTGGGCCTGCAGGCGTTCGATCTCGAGATCGCGCTGCAGCACCTCGAAGCGCATGCGGACTTCGTGGATGCGGTTGTGGATGGTCTCGAGCTTGGTGGCCTTGTCGATGACGTATTCCGGTGTCGTCACCTTGCCGCAATCGTGCAGCCAGGCGCCGATGCGGAACTCCTCCCACTCCCGTTCGGAGCGGAAGGCAAAGTGCTTCAACGGCCCGTCGTTCGCGTCGCAGGCGGCCTGGGCCAGGCGCATCGCCAGGTCGGGCACGCGTTCGCAATGGCGGCCGGTGTGCGGGCTCTTGGCATCGATGGTCGTCGCCAGCACGCGGATCAGGCTCTCCGTCAGCTGCTGCTGCGAATCGACCAGCTCCATGTTGTCGAGGGCGACGGCGGCCTGTGCCGCCAGGGCCTCCACCAGCGCACCGGCCTCGGGATCGAACGGCACGATGGCGCCCGTGAAGGGATCGATCGCGTTCATGAACTGCAGCACGCCGATGGGCGAACCACCCCGCGGGGCGATGGGCACCGTCAGCATCGATACCGTGCGGTAGGCGCTGGCAGCGTCGAAGGCGCGCGTGCCGCTCAGGTCGAACGGGGTCTCGGCGTAGACGTCGTCGATGCGAACTGCACGGTTGTGCAGCGCCGTGTAGACCGAGACGTAGTTCTCGTTGGGGCGGCCTGTCAGCGGGTCATGCAAGGGGATCTGCTCGGCCGGCAGCGGGTCGCTGCGCGTGCGGCGTTCGAAGCGCAGCGTGCCCTGGTCGGTCACCATGAACATGGTCCCGCCGTCGCAGTTCAGCAGGTGGCGCCCTTCGCTGAGCAGCTGCTGCAGCAGCGCCGAGCGATCGCGGCTCATGGACATCGCGATGCAGGTCTCGATCAGGCCGTTCAGCCGCAGCGAGCGCGAGGACAGCTCCGCACCGAAGCGGCTGTGCTCCATGGCGCTCTTGCGGCGCAGGCGACGGAGTTCGGCCAGCGTGGACAGACGCCGGCTCACCTCGGCGACGTCGGCCGTGCGGGGGATGCAGTCGCTGGCGCCGGCAGCGAAGGCGCGTTGCTGGTCGCCGCCCGTGCAAGCGTCGCCGAGCACGACGATGGGCAGCACCGTCGCCGGATAGCTGGCGCGAATCGCTGCCGCCAGGGCCAGGGCGTCGTCGAAGGCAGAGGGCGCATCCAGCACGACGACGTCCCAGTCGCCGCGGTCCACCTGGGCCAGCGCGTCCTGCGCGGCACAGTCGTGAACGATGAAGCGGGCACGACGCAGCTCCTTGACCAGGCCGGGGTTCGCGGCCCCGGTCGGGTCATGGACGATCAGGATTCCGCCGGCCGCGGTCGTGTAGTCCGGACCGATGGGGCCGGAGGGCGGTGGGGTGCGATCAAGACCGGAAAGGCCCATGGACTCAGCGTTTGAAGACGATGACGCCAGACACGTTGCCGAGGCGGCTGTCGAAGCCGTAGATGACGCCGGCTTGCGTCCCCTGCGACCCCGCGATCTGGCCGATCACCGAGACATTGTTGCCCAGGCTGCCCGTGCAGCCACCCAGGCACGCCAGCCCCGTGCTCGTGATCAACGATACGCCCGAAAAGGTCGTCAGCGTCGTCTGCGTAGCCACGCCGGTCAGCGAGAAGGTCTGGCCCGCCACGGGCACGGTCAGCGAATAGGCGGCCGTGCCGGCGTTCGAGAGGATCAGCGCCGCCGTGAAAGTGCCGCTCGCGCTGTTCACCGTGCCGGTGGCCACCAGGTTGCCGTTGGACTGCACGGTCGGTGAAGTTGACGCGAACGAACTGAACAGGCCCGCCGTCGGTCCCGTGGGGGCCGATGTGACGGTGAAGTAGTGCAGCGTCGCGAGATTGCCGTTGCCGACGCCATTGCCGTTGCCGCCAGCGCCCGCCACCTTGCTCTGGCCGCCGATCCAGCGACCCCAGGCGATGTCGCCGTTGGCGCCCAGGTCGGTGGGCGTGCCCTTCTCGATGAGGGTCCGGCCGGTCGCGGAGTCCTCCAGTTCCAGCAAGCCGCCCTGGCCGTCGAACTTCGCCTTGGCGCCCATCAGCCCCGACGCCACCTCGCCCTTGTCATTGCTCCAGACCAGGCCGGCGGTGACATTGGTCGCAGGGGCGGGAGCAGGTGCTGGCGCGGGAGCAGGTGCCGGTGCGGGAGCAGGTGCCGGTGCGGGAGCAGGCGCTGGCGCGGGAGCAGGTGCTGGTGCGGGAGCAGGCGCTGGTGCGGGAGCAGGTGCTGGTGCGGGAGCAGGTGCTGGTGCGGGAGCAGGCGCTGGTGCGGGAGCAGGTGCTGGCGCGGGCGCTGGTGCGGGAGCAGGCGCTGGCGCGGGAGCAGGCGCTGGTGCGGGAGCAGGCGCTGGTGCGGGAGCAGGTGCCGGTGCGGGAGCAGGCGCTGGTGCGGGAGCAGGCGCTGGTGCGGGAGCAGGCGCTGGTGCGGGAGCAGGCGCCGGTGCGGGAGCAGGCGCCGGTGCGGGAGCAGGCGCTGGTGCTGGTGCGGGAGCAGGCGCTGGCGCAGGCGCAGGTGCAGGTGCAGGTGCAGGTGCAGGTGCAGGCGCTGGCGCAGGTGCAGGCGAAGGCGCAGGGGTGGGTGCCGGCGCAGGCGGGTTTTGCCCCTGGGCAACCAACTCGTTCGCCACCTTGTCGCCGGCCGTGGGCCCGGCCGAATCGGCCGCGGGTGCAGGGGCGGCGGGGTCGGCCGCATTGGCCGGCTGCAGAAGCATCAGCTGTTGGACGCTGACATTCGGCTTGACCGATCGGTTCGGTGCATAGGCCGCCGAGCCCTTGGGCACGTCCACGCAGCCGCCGTCGTTGCAGACCGCCACGAGGCCGCCGATCACGCCGACCTTCAAGCCTTTGTCGATCTCGGCGGTGTACTCGGTGCCGCGAATGCCGATGGTGCCCGATGGCGTGTCGACCTTGTAGTTGTCGGTACGGGGTTTGCCGATGCTGCCGCTGATGGTGCGCATCTTGCCGCCGAGCAGGCTCATGAAGCCGCGTTCGTCGTTCCCCGCGGGGCCGGCGAGGTGGTAGTCGTCCAGCCGCAGCGCCGTGCGCTCGCCCAGCGCCATCAGGGCGCCGTCGACCATGCGGAGCTGGACGCGGCCCTTGCCGGTCTGCACGGTTTCACCCGAGTCGACGTTCTCGCCGGTCTTCAGTTCACGCGCCACGCCCTTGGCCGACACGGCGCGGACATCGCCGCTGGTGAACAGCACCGTGGCGGCCGGTGCGGCCCAGGCCAGGCCGTTGACGACACACAGCACCGCGAATGAGAGCGCATGTCGAACAGCGCCCGAGGGCGACGGCGCGCGGCCGCGATGCTTGAGGAATCGGCTCATTGGAAGCTCCTGCGCGCGCTGACCTGGAATACGGTGCGGGAATAGTCGTACAGCACGACATTGGACGCGGACCGCGTGCGGCGTACTTGTGCGATCAACTGCCAGCGGGCGTCGAGCGCGCGGCGCAGCCCCGCGGAAACATCGTTCTGGCGATCGCGGCGTGCGACGTCGAAGAAGGGCTCGGTGCCGCCATAGCGGCGCTGCTCGAACTGCCACTCCGCGAATGCGGTCGCGGCGCTGTCCAGGCGCTGCTCCATGCCCAGCCGCAGTCCGCTGCCGTGGTGGCCGAAGTTCGCGAACCCCGCTGTTCTTGCCTGCTCCCGGACGACATAGGTGCTGCCGTAGGCGAGCGAGTCCGAGCCACCCCACCCGCGCGCATAGCCCAGGCCCAGCAGCGAGCGGTCGGTGTTGCGCTCCGACTGACCCGCGTAGGCCTGGTGCGACCACTGCCCGAAGGCGCTGGCCTGGGACGTGGCGTCGAGCTGCGCTTGCCATTGGCCGGTCAGGCCGCTGGCGCTGCGGTACAGATTGCCTCCCACCCAGGCGGTGCCGTTCTGCAGCGCGATCAGCTGGCTCTGCGTGCCAGCGGTGTGGCGCAGGCCGACCGTGGCGTCGACGAAGACGGTGTTCATGTCGTGGACCACGCGGTCCACGGTGGCGCGCAAATTCCCTGCGGCCACCAGCTTCCAGGACGAGGACAGCGGCGCTTCGACATTCAAGCCGCCCGCGGCGGTGAGGACGAGATCGTGGCGCTGACGATTCTCGGGGGAGGTCTGGAACAGGATGCCGCCAAAGGCGGGAATCGCGAACTCACCTTGGTTGGTGGCGCTGTTGACATTGCTGTCATGGCCAGCGCCAAACTCGAGGTGGCCGGACAGCGCCGGCGCCGTCGAGGGCGCCACCTGGTCGATCACGCCGATCACGCGCGCTATGGCCGCCGAGGCCTTGTCGGGGAGGTTTCCGCTGCGCGCCAGGCGCAGTTGCTCCCGCGCGGCGTCGACGTCGCCGGCCGCCAGATAGGCGCGGCCGAGCTCGGCGCGGGCCAGGGTGTCTTCGGGGTTGCGCTGCACGACCCGTTCCAGCGCAAAGATGGCACGTGTGACGTGGCCGGCATCCAGCGCGGCAACGCCCAGCAGATAGTCAAAACGGGCATCGCCCGCGCGCTTCACTTCGGCATCCGCCAGCAGCGCATAGGCGCCGGCAGCGTCGCGCCGGGTCAGCCTCGCGCGTGCGTCGTCAAGCAGGGCATCCTGCGCGCAGGCATTCGACACCAGGCACGCCAGGGCCATCGCCCATGCGCAGCGCCGACCGGGCACTCCCAGGCTGATGACTTCCATCCTGGAAGGCAGTTTGAGCAAGGAAACCTCTCATTTTTCGATTCAATGCTCGGCTGCATTGCGGTCGCCCTATCTTCGGCGAACGCCTGTCTGTCCGGTAGCTTGCTGCCAGGCAGGCTTGTGACATCCGTCTCGGAAGCCTTTGTCGAGAAGTAACTCGGAGCCGGTCATGCGGGTATCGAAATGACCCGCCGCCGCGCGGGGCCATCAATCGACCAGGGCCTGCAGCGCCTTCAGGTCGAGCCGCTGCAGCACGCGTTGCATGGGCTCGGTGAAGACATCGCCGCCATCGACGGCCAGCTTGAGCATCTGCGGCCGGCCGGGCTGGCCGCGGTCCCACGGAAAGTCGGGGTCGGGCTTGACCAGGCGCGGGTAGCGGTCCAGCGCGACGGCGTCGTCGTGCAGGCCGTTCAGGCCCAGCAGCGCCGGTGCTGCCAGTTGCCGCGGCGACAGGCTGGCGCGCCAGGCCTCGACACGGCGGGTCATGGTCTGCAGCGGGTGGGGGTCCATGCCGGATGCCGCCCTTCGATGGGCGCGGCGTGCGTCGGCCTCGCGGCTGGCTTGCAACTGGGCTCGCAACTCGGCAGCCATCCTGTCGGCCGCTGCCGGGTCCACCTTGCGCAGGCCGGCGGCCACCTTCTGGACCTGGACTTCGTCGAAGGCCTCGCGCGCGGCGATGTCGCCTTCGGCCGGCAGGCCGGCGCGGGCGTTGGCGTCCTGCTGCACGCGGCGCTTCAGGTCGCGCAGCGTGAAGTCGAGGTACTCGGCGGTGCTCACCGCCACCCAGGGCAGGCGGCCGCCGCGCGTGAACACCAGTTGGCGGCCGCCGTACAGCGTGTAGCCGTTGAGCTGGCCGGTGGCGGGCAGTTCGCGCCAGGCCTGCAGCTCTTCATCGCTCAACTCGGCGTGGGGCGACTCGAAGAAGCTGGTGGGCGCGTTGATGGCCACCACCACCGCCGCCATCGGCCCGAGGCGGTCGGCCTTGGGGTTGACGTCGCAGCGACCGGGCAGCCACATGCTTTCCCGGTGGTCACGCAGCAGCAGGCTGCCGCTGCGCGCGGGGGCGTCCCACTGGCCGCCTACCTGCCAGCTGCTGCGCAGCCGCGTGCGTGGCAACTCATGCAGTTCGCGCTGGCCATGCAGCACGGCGTTGATCTGGCGCAGCGCCTGCCGCATCGGGGCAACCGCGACGTCGGCGACGGGGCGCTGGTCGGCCGTCCTGGGGTGCTCGGCGTCGACCCAGCAGTCGATGGTGGCGCTGGCGCGCGGCGGCAGGGCCAGCAGCGTGCTGGCCGCAAGGAGAGCAAGGGTCAGGTTTTTCATCGCAGCGACTGACCTAGGCTTCGACAAGACCCGGCACCCGGGCATGGCCCAGCGCCCTGCTGAGCTGGGCCCAGAGGGCATCGTCGAACTGGGCCAGGCCTTGCGGAGATGTCGAAGCGGGATGAGGGGTTCATGGTCGGCTGAGGTGTCGGGGGCGATACGCCAGTGTTGCGACCGGTGGGCGCGCGGGCATCGCCCGGAGGAGCCATTGAGGACCGCTGCGGACATGGCTCTTCGGTGGCAGCGGCGATGGCCTGTTGGGCGGATGTCAGCCGCAGGCCCGATCGGCACAGTGCCGTCACCCCTTTCGACGACCTCAAGGAATCACATGTCGACCCTCGTTCCCCGCTTCACCGTTTCCCTGCTCATTGCCGCCGCGCTGACCGCCTGCGGCGGTGGCGGCACCGACGCCGCGCCGAGCGCGCCGACCCCGACCCCTCCGGCGCCGACCCCGCC